>ONQK01000050.1 GCA_900319895.1 uncultured Prevotella sp.
GCGCGTCTGCCTTCAAGCAGTCCCAGCCTGCCTAGCACTAACGGTGCTGCACAAATGGCTGCCAGCATTTTCCCTTGTTCGTTTTGCTTCAACAGCACTTGGCATAGACCCGCATGCGCATTGAGGTTGTCGGCACCGGGAAGTCCGCCCGGCAAGAACAGCAGGTCGGCATCGCTAAAGTCACCCTCTTCAAAGAGCATATCGGCCTCAACGGCAACACCATGGGCTGAGACGACCCGTTTTGTACCCGTCACACTGACTGTTTTCGTAACAATACCTCCACGGCGGAAGACATCCACCGGTATTAATGCCTCAACGTCTTCAAAGCCATCGGCAAGAAAGACATACACTTTTTTTCCATTCATTTTCATTCGGTTTTTATAGTTCAACTCTGTTTTTTGTTCAAGCCAGGCAGGACAAATAGCGGCGAATCGTCTGCTCCAAGCCCAGATAAAGCGCATCACAAATCAACGCGTGCCCGATGCTCACCTCGTCCGTAAACGGAATCTGCTGGTGGAAATATTGCAGATTCTCAAGGCTGAGGTCATGTCCTGCATTCAACCCTAGCCCCATTTCCTTGGCCACTTTTGCAGCGCGCACAAACGGCGCGATGGCGGCCTCGCGGTCGGCGGCATATCCAGCGGCATAAGGCTCTGTATACAATTCCACGCGGTCTGTCCCGCACGCCTTGGCTCCAGCGACCATTTCCTCATCGGCATCCACAAAGATACTGGTGCGGATGCCCTTTTCCCTCAACTTGCCAACAATGTCGGTCAACAATCCCTGATTTTCCTTTGTATTCCATCCATGGTTACTGGTCAGCTGGTCGTCTGCATCAGGCACTAGTGTCACCTGCATCGGACGGACTTCCAGGCAAAGGTCCATGAACTTGGGCACAGGGTTCCCCTCAATGTTCAACTCTGTTGTTATCTGGGGCCGCAGTTGGTGCACGTCGGCATAACGGATGTGCCGCTCGTCGGGACGTGGATGCACCGTGATGCCTTGGGCACCAAACCCCTCACAATCGGCTGCCACTTGCAACACATTGGGGTTATTGCCTCCACGCGCATTTCGCAGGGTTGCCACTTTGTTTATATTTACGCTTAGTTTTGTCATTTTCTTCTGTTTTTTAGGAGGTTATTGAACAAAAAAATGTATTTTTGCACTATAAATTCACGGCAAAGATACAAAATGTTCGCGAACAAAATCATTTTTCAACAAAAAATCACGGACCAACAATGACTAAAAATGCATCTCAGCAAAAAAGTTTCATCATCTTCGGCAACGAATACCATCCCATCATCGCCAAAACACTCTATGATGTGCTCATGGTTTTGACGCACCACAATGCCCGGATTTTTGTAGACCAAGAGTTTGCCGCCTCCATCTCAAACCATATTCTAAAGACCTTCCCTGCCATCCAGCTCATCGACGGCGACGACTGGGATGCCGACTTCGCCGTCTCGCTGGGTGGCGACGGCACATTGCTGAAAACGGCAGGACGGGTTGGCTGCAGAAAAACGCCCATCATCGGCATTAACACCGGACGCCTTGGATTTCTTGCAGACGTTAAGCCCGACACCGTGTTCCCCGTTCTCAACGACATCCTCGAGGGCAATTACACCGAAGAGGCGCACGCCGTGATGCAAATCCACACTGAGGGAGAAACCCTGCAAGGGAGCCCTTTTGCGCTCAACGACATCGCCATCCTCAAACGCGACGATGCCTCTATGATTTCCATACGGGTTGACATCAACGGCAAGCACCTCAACACCTATCAAGCCGACGGGCTCATCGTTTCCACGCCCACGGGGTCGACGGCCTATTCGCTGTCCAACGGCGGCCCGATCATCGCACTGCAAACCGGAGTCATGTGCCTCACGGCAGTAGCGCCACACAGCCTGAACATCAGGCCAGTGGTCATTCGTGACGACGCTGAGATCACGCTGACAATCGCCAGCAGGACACACAACTTCCTCATCGCCATTGACGGGCGCTCGGAAAAACATTCAGAAAAAATACAAATCAAGGTCACCAAGGCACCTTATAAAGTCATCGTCGTCAGACATCAGGACACCAACTATTTCACCATCCTCCGCCAAAAAATGATGTGGGGGGCCGACAACCGGTGAAATCAACATCAAAAGCTATCAAAGAAACTACTGAATCAAAGAAACAATGTGGCTAAAAAATATATTGAAGCGGGAAGAACCCAAATTTTCCAACAAGGAAATCCTCAGATGGCTGCTCCAACGCTGGAAGGGCAACCTGAAGCAAGCAAGCCTTAACGCCTTGATTGGGATTTTGAAGGTGGCGTTCAGCCTCGTGACGGTCTGGGCCGTCCAGCACGCCATCGATGTCGCAACAGGGAGCGCAAAAGGCTCACTGTACCTCACCGTAGGCTTGATGGCACTACTGGTAGTTCTACGTTTTGTACTAAGCGTCACCAGCGTGTGGATAGCCAACCTGCTGGGCATCCGCGCCACCAACCGCATGCAACGGCACACACTCGACAGGCTGCTACGCTCAGAATGGCTCGGGAACGAGCGGCGGCACAGCGGTGATATCATCAACAGGCTCGACAAAGACGTCAGTGTAATCGTGACCTTCCTCACCGAAACCATTCCCAGCATCCTGTCCACCGCCATCCTACTAGTCGGCTCGTTCCTCTATTTATTCCAAATGGACCGTATTTTGGCACTCATTACCATCGTCGTAGTGCCGTTTTTCCTCATACTCAGCAAACTTTATGTACGCAACATGCGGCGGCTGACCCGCTCAGTACGCGATTCAAGCTCAAAAGTGCAGAGCATCATGACGGAAACCGTACAAAACCAAATGCTCATCAAGACATTGGAATATAACGACGAGGCTGTGGGAAGAATCGGTGGCATGCAAGACGACTTGCAGCATAAGATCATGGATCGCACGCGTTTTAGCGTCTTTTCGAGGATGATTACGACCCTCGGGTTTTCGTTCAGCTATCTGTTCGCCTTTTTATGGGCAGCTGTACGCCTCAGCCACCAAACCATCACCTTCGGGCAGATGTCGGCGTTTTTACAACTGGTCACACGCATCCAGACACCGATGAACTCACTGATGCAAATCATCCCGAGCACCATCGGAGTACTCACAGCCGCAGAGAGATTGATGGAGCTCGAAGAGATACCGCTCGAACAACAAGGCGAGAACAAACAACTGGACAGTGCATGCGGCGTCCGCTTTCAACAAGTAGACTTCACTTACGACGAAAAGGCTGAAAAGGTCATCAAAAACTTCTCCTTCGACTTTAAGCCAGGCACCTGTACTGCCATTTTAGGCGAGACAGGCGTGGGAAAGACCACACTCATACGCCTCATCCTGGCACTCATCTCGCCATCGAAAGGCAAGGCCACCGTCTACAACCGGCACGAAGAACATCCGCTCTCCCCGCAAACACGGTGCAACTTCGTCTATGTACCACAAGGCAACACGCTGCTCAGCGGCACCATCCGCGAAAACCTCTGCCTGGGAAAGCCCAATGCCACTGAAAAAGAAATGAGAGAGGCATTGGAAAAAAGCTGCGCAACATTTGTCTTCAACCTGCCCCAAGGGCTCGACACGCCATGCAACGAGCGCGGCGGCGGACTCAGCGAGGGGCAGGCACAGCGCATCGCCATAGCTCGGGCGCTCATCAGAAACAAGTCCATCATGCTTTTCGACGAGGCCACCAGCGCGCTGGATCCCGAGACCGAGTGTAAACTGCTCAAAAACATCATGGAAAACGATGATAAAACAATCATTTTCATCACACACCGCAAGGCTGTGCTCGAATTTGCAGACCAGACACTGGAAATGGAGAGCATCAACAACATGTAGCGCACCAGGAACTCGGCACAAAACATTCATTAGGGTAAAACAACTTTTTCACCCCGCACAATTTAAAAAACACCTCATTCTCCACAGGCCTATGCAAATGTTTCGCATAGGCTACTGCCTTTAAAGTCCAAACGTCGGTTTCAAAACAGAGCAGCCTCGGATTGCATTTTACGTCTGCAATCCTGCAAAAACCTCAAAGCCAGAGGGGAGCTGTATGTTCAATGCTTGTCTGCACAACATGGTGCCGACGGCCTTACAATAGGCATCTTTGCTTGTTCCCAAGCCAAGAATCCGCCATCCAGATTAACAACCTGATAGCCGCTCTTAGCCAATTTCTCGGCAGCCACAGCACTTCGGCGGCCGCTACGACAATATACGGCAACGGGGAACTTACGGTTGAGTTGCGACTTTGCCATTCGCATAAAGCGTTTTTGACTGAGATCGATATTGACTGCGCCATCAATATATCCCTCGACAATCTCCTCTGCGGTGCGCACGTCCACGATTTGCACGTCTTCTTGCTGAATAAAAGCGGCAAAATCGGCGGCATTTTTGCTGTCGTACAGTTTTTTTCCCAAGAGTAAAACACCTGCCAGCAGTGTCACGATGGTTAAAATTGTCATTCTCATAATCTTACAGCTTTTAAAGAATTTATTTTATTCAAAGGAGGTCCGAGTCGGCGCTCTTCTCCTGGATTTGAGCCGATTGGGCTTATTTCACGATTCCTTGTTCGCCTAGATGCGAGTCCTTGAACCCTAGGAAATAGAGCACACCGTCGATGCCAACCGTATTGATGCTTTGTTTGGCGTTTGCCACCACACGCGGTTTGGCATGAAAGGCGATGCCCAGGCCTGCCTCCGAGAGCATCGGCAGGTCGTTGGCCCCGTCGCCCACGGCGATGGTTTGCGCCAGGTCCACTTTCTCCACTTGGGCGATGAGCTTCAGCAATTCTGCCTTCCTGTGTCCGTCGACGATCTCGCCGACATAGCGGCCGGTCAGCTTGCCGTCTTCATCGATTTCCAACTCATTGGCATAAACATAGTCTATGCCGTATCTGCGCTGCAGGTACTCGCCGAAGTAAGTGAATCCACCGCTCAGTATCGCGATTTTGTAGCCGCAATGCTTCAAGACATACATCAGGCGGTCAACCCCTTCGGTGATGGGCAGCCGCTCGGCAATGTCTTTCATTACGCCGGCATCCAGGCCTTTGAGCAGGGCGACACGCTGTGTGAAGCTTTCCTTGAAGTCGATTTCCCCTCGCATGGCGCGCTCCGTGATGTCCTTCACCTGGTCGCCCACTCCGGCGCAAATGGCGAGTTCATCGATGCATTCGGTCTGAATCAAGGTCGAGTCCATGTCGAAGCAGATCAGACGGCGCATGCGGCGATACATGTTGTCTTTTTGCAACGAGAAGTCGATGTCCATTTCCGTCGCCATTCTCATCAGGTCCGCCTGCATTTGCTTGCGGTCATTGGGGGTGCCTCGCAGCGAGAGTTCGATGCACGCGCGCACATGCTCGCTTGTGTTTTTGATGCTCATGCGCCCGGTGAGCCTGCGGATGGAGTCGATGTTCAACCCTTGTTCTTTGACCACATGGGTGGCTGCCTCAATCTGCTTTGCCGAAAGCGTGCGTCCGATGATGGTGAGGATGTACCGGTTTTTGCCTTGCCGGCCGACCCACTCTTCGTACTTCTCGTCGGTAACGGGTGCGAAGCCGATGTTTACGCCCAATTCCGTTGCCCGGAAGAGCAAGTCCTTCATCACCGGACCGGAATGCTGTTCGTCTATTCTTATCAAAATGCCGAGCGACAGGGTTGAGTGGATGTCCGCTTGGCCGATGTCAAGTATCTGCGTGTCGTATTTGGCCAAAGTCCCCATGACGGCGGCTGTCAGCCCTGGGCGGTCTTGACCTGTTATGCGAATAAGTATCTGCTCTTCTTTCTTACTTTTCTTTGCCATGAAAATGGAATTCATTTTATTCTGTGCTGCAAAAATACAAAAAAACATTTAAACTTAAGACTTTTTTAACATAAAACTCTCAATCTGAAGATGTTAAATACAAGATTCCAAGGTTTAGGGCGCGCAAAAACACATCTTATCTGCCGTTTTTTTTTTTCTATCCGCATTTTTTTGTAATTTTGCACCTTAATAAATATTTTCAAAAAGAATTTTTCGATGGAAATCAAAAACTTCAAACGAACAACGGTCACCGCCGCATTGCCCTATGCCAACGGCGGCGTCCACATCGGGCACTTGGCGGGCGTGTATGTCCCGGCAGACATCTATGTCCGCTACCTGCGGCTGAAGAACCAGGATGTCAAGTTCATTTGCGGCTCAGACGAGCATGGCGTTCCCATCACCATACGCGCCAAGAAAGAAGGCATTACGCCGCAAGATGTCGTCGACCGCTATCACCAAATGATTAAAGAGAGTTTTGCCCAGTTCGGCATCTCATTTGACATATACAGCCGGACTTCGTCTTCCATGCACGCCGAGACGGCGGGGCAATTCTTCAGAAAACTGTATGACGACGGGAAATTGGTGGAAAAGACCACCAGCCAGTATTATGATGAAGAAGCCAAGCAATTCTTGGCAGACCGTTACATCACGGGAGAATGCCCACACTGCCACCATGAAGGGGCTTACGGCGACCAATGCGAGCACTGCGGCCGCGACCTGGCCCCCACCGAGCTCATCAGCCCCAAAAGCACCATCAGCGGCTCGTCGCCAGTGCTCAAGGAGACGAAAAACTGGTATTTGCCGCTGAACGAATATCAGCCATGGCTCAGACAATGGATCCTGGAGGGGCATCAAGAATGGCGCCCCAATGTCTATGGGCAATGCAAGAGCTGGCTTGACATGGACCTGCAGCCACGCGCCATGACCCGCGACCTCGACTGGGGTATTCCCGTGCCCGTTGAAGGTGCCCAGGGCAAGGTGCTGTATGTGTGGTTTGACGCGCCTATCGGATACATCTCCAACACCAAGGAACTGCTGCCCGACACCTGGCAAGACTGGTGGAAAAGTCCCGACACGCGCCTGATTCACTTCATCGGGAAAGACAACATCGTCTTCCACTGCATCGTCTTCCCGTCCATGCTGAAAGCCTACGGCGACGGATTCATCCTGCCCGAGAACGTCCCAGCCAATGAGTTCCTGAACCTTGAGGACGACAAAATCTCCACCTCGCGCAACTGGGCCATCTGGCTACACGAATACCTCGTCGACTTCAAAGACAAGCAAGACGTGTTGCGCTATGTACTTACGGCCAATGCGCCAGAGACCAAAGACAACAATTTCACTTGGAAAGACTTTCAAGACCGCAACAACAACGAGCTCGTCGCAGTATACGGGAACTTTGTCAACCGTGCACTCCAACTGACCAAAAAATATTTCGGCGGGCGAGTGCCCGGCTGTGGCCAACTGACCGACATCGACCGCCAAGCCCTCGACGGGCTCAAAGAAGCCAGGGGGCGCATTGAGGCACTGCTCGAGCAGTTCAAGTTCCGTGATGCCCAGAAAGAAGCCATGGCGCTGGCCCGCATCGGCAACAAATACATTACCGACTGTGAACCCTGGAAAGAATGGAAAGAGAATCCCAAACGTGTAGAAACCATTCTTTACGTTTCACTGCAACTCACAGCTAATCTCGCCATCGCTTTCGAGCCATTCCTGCCATTCAGCAGCGAGAAACTACGGAAAATGCTGAACATCAACGTATTCAAATGGGAAGAGCTGGGAACGACAGACCTCTTGAAGGAAGGTCATCAATTGGCAGAGCCACAGCTCTTGTTCGAGAAAATAGAAGATGCCGAAATCGAGCGACAGCTCCAACGGCTTGCCGACATCAAAAAAAGCAACGAGGCGGCGGCGGCAAAAGCCGAGCCGATAAAGCCCAACATTGCATTCGAGGAATGGGAGAAAGCCGACATCCGGGTCGGCAGAGTAATAGGCTGCGAGCGTGTGAAGAAAGCCAACAAGCTGCTCAAATTCACTTTGGACGACGGCAGCGGCTCCCCCCGGACCATCGTCTCTGGCATCGCAAAATTCTATGCCCCAGAAGAACTCATCGGCAAACAAGTGCTCTTCATCGCCAATCTCGCCCCAAGAACACTGATGGGCATCGAGAGTCAAGGCATGATCCTCTCGGCACAAGACTTTGACGGCAGCTTGAGCGTGGCGACATTGCTCAAAGAGGTCAAGCCAGGCAGCCAAATCGGATAGCCCCAGCAATGGGGGCGGCACTTTTTCTGGAGGCAGCATCATCGAGGCATTTTGACCCTATTTCCAGGGAAGACATCTTCCCGCCTCGAAGTCATTTTTCCGCCCCAGAGAACAGGAGAATTGTAGACAACCCAATATGATTGACATCCGGCGAGCGCGGCCTTGCCGGATGTTTTTTTCTCCATGAAACGGTTTTTTTTCAGGACGTTTAGAGAAAATGAACAAATAAAAAAATTTTTTTTTGGAAAAAGAGGAAGATATTCAACATATTTTCAGTACTTTTGCAAAGTTTTTAACAAAAAGACTTGGAAACAAAGACCAATCATGGAGAAATTCCATGAAAAACAAGAACCTATTAATTTAAACAATAATTACAATTTAGAAATCCAAAGCTAAATTCATTCAATGAAAAAAATCTTTACACTACTTGTAGCATTACTTTCAACCTGCTACATTGGGGTTTTTGGCACCCCAATCGACCAAAACCAAGCATTGAAGATGGCAAGCGACTTTTTTGCAGCCAACGGACACAAAAAAAGTAAGTCACCCCTTAAAATCGGAATGAGAAGTACGCAAAACTCCACGACACCGTCAGACGCACAGCTATTGTACGTCATCAACCGCGGCGAGAACGACGGCTACGCCATTGTTGCAGGCGACGATTGCGTAACCCCCATCCTGGCCTTTTCAGACAAAGGACATCTTGACATCAGCCTGGAAAATTTGAGCAAAAACACCTCGTTGAGATGGATGTTGGAAGAGTTTGAGCGTCAAATCCTATGGGCAAAAGAGAATATGCCCAACACGCCGGCGAAAAAGTCTATGCACAAAGCCGAGGCCTACAACGTTCTCATTTCCCCACTGCTGGAAGTTGGGAACGACCGCCGGACTCGCCGCGCACAGACCATCAGTTGGGGGCAAGACTGGCCGTTCAACACCTATTGCCCAACCCTGGCCGACCGATACGGCACTGTCAAAAAGACGGTGACCGGCTGCGTGGCAACGGCAATTGCGACTGTGATGCGCTGGCACGAGTGGCCGGTGCGCCCGAAAGGTTCACTGTCATACATTTGGAGAGACGGCGGTTACAAGCAGATGTCGCTCAATTTTGACGGCACGGGGCCGGAAAATGCGTTCTACAACTGGTCGCAAATGCCGGAAGCCGTTACCAGCTATGGCTATAACCGCGCCACAAACGCCAGAGTCACCGCCACACAAGAAGACAATCTGGGCAGGCTGTTGCGTGATGTCGGCTATGCCGTTCAGATGGGCTACAACCTTGCCGAGAACGGCGGAAGCTACACCTACCTCGATGTTGCTGTAAGACCGCTGGTCAACAACTTCAGCTACAGCAATTCCATGACACACCTGGAGCGTGCCAATTACAACAAAAGCTCTTGGCTGACCATCATACAAGACGAGCTGGAGAACTATGGCCCAATCGTATATGCAGGCATTTCATACGAAGGCGGACACTGTTTCGTAATTGACGGATTTGCGACCAACAACTATGTCCATGTGGACTGGGGATGGAACCAGATGGAAAACGGATGGTACTTGATCGACATCCTCGAGCCTGGCTCTGAAGGCATCGGAGGCGGGGGCGGAGGCTATTCAAGAGACCAGCAGATGCTACGCTTTGTGAGACCTAACCGTGACGGGGATGAAGAGCCGCTGTCTGTTTCCGGAAAAGACATTTATGTTTACCAGGAAACCATCGTGAAGGCAGCCAAAGCCAACAATCAAGTCATCAGCATCGACCTGGGCAACTCAAACCAAGCCTATGACTATACCGGTAAATTTGTGCTGGCCATCCAGTCGTTCAACGGGACATCGACCACCATTCCCATCGTGGCAACACTGGATGACCAAACCATCAAGTCAAGAGAACACCGGAAACTTGACTTCAACGCCGACTTGTCAAAAGAAAGCCATGGACAATATTATCTCATCGCGGCTTATTACGATGAAGAAACAAGGTCTTACAACGCCATACCAGGCACCGCGGGCGAGCTGACCATCACC
>ONQK01000182.1 GCA_900319895.1 uncultured Prevotella sp.
AGACGATACCTTCCCATCAGCTCTCCGGCGAGTTGTTGCAGAAGTTGAATTCCCATTCCGTTGCCGATGCGATGCGTTATTTCTCGGGTTTGCAAATCAAGGATTATGGTGGCGTGGGCGGCATCAAGACGGTGAATATCCGTTCCATGGGCACGCATCATCTTGGGATTTACTATGATGGCATAGAATTGGGGAATGCCCAGAACGGGCAGATAGATTTGGGGCAGTTCTCGCTTGACAATGTTGAGGAGATTTCGCTTTACAATGGCCAGAAGAGTGCCATCCTCCAGCCTGCCAGCGATTTCGGCAATGCCGGTTCTGTGTATATCAAGACGCGTGCGCCCCGTTTTGCCGATGGCAGGAAGTATAACTTGAAGTTCAAGGTGAAGTGCGGTTCCAGTGACATGTTCCGTTTTTCCACCCTTTGGGAGCATCGCCTCTCGTCGGCGGTGACGAGTTCGCTGAGTGCCGGTTACTTGACTTCCAGCGGCAAATACAAGTTCCGCTATCGCCGCTTGAATTTTGACAACAGCGTGGCATACGACACTACGGCTATCCGCCAAAATGGAGACATTGGGGCGTTTCGTGTTGAGGGCAACATACATGGGTCGCTGCGTTCTGGTGTTTGGAGCCTCAAGGCATACACTTATCGTTCGGAGCGCGGCATCCCGGGTGCGATTGTCAATAATGTATGGCGGCGCGGCGAGCGTCAGTGGGACCACAACTCTTTTGTCCAGGGGAATTTCCTGCAGAATGTCGGCGAGCGTTTCACCACGCAGCTGAAGGCCAAATATGCTTATTACCGGACCCGCTATGTGAACAACGACACGACCCAGTTGCTCGTGGACAACACCTATGGTCAGCAGGAGTTCTATGTCTCCACGTCAAATGTCTATGAGCTGTTGCCCAACTGGAGTGCCTCGGCGAGCTATGACTTCAAGTGGCACAAGCTTGACGCCGACGTGCGCGAGTTTGTCTACCCGCAGCGTCACTCACATTTTCTGTCGCTGGCCACGGCGTTGAGCTACAAGAAGTTGAAGATGCAGGCGAGCATTCTGGGGACTTTTGTCCAAGATCGCACACGGGCGAGCCGTTCGGCAAAGCACATCCATGCCTTCACGCCTGCGGTATTTGTCAATGTCACTCCTTTCCGCTCGAAGGTCTTCTCGCTGAGGGCTTATGCGAAGAAGAGTTTCCGCATGCCGACTTTCAATGACCTCTATTATGCTGAAATCGGCAATTCGCGCCTGAATCCCGAGACCGCGCTGCAATACGATGCCGGATTTGTGTTGAATAAAGCTTGGGCGACAGGCATTTTAAGGCGTTTCAGGTTACAGTTCGACGGCTATTTTAATACGGTTCATGACAAGATTGTTGCCTATCCCAAGGGTCAGCAGTTCCGTTGGACCATGTTGAACCTGGGGCGTGTTCATATTACCGGAATCGATGTCGAGGCAGAGCTGGAGAGTGCTCCTCACAAGGACTTGACGCTCACGGGGCGCTTGCAGTACACCTATCAGGACGCAAAAGACGTGACGAATCCTGCCAATTCATACTATCGGCACCAGATTCCATACATCCCGTGGCATAGCGGTTCCGCCGTCATCGGCTTGAGCTATAAAGGCTGGGACCTTAACTACAGTTTCATCTATGCCGGCGAGCGTTACAGTCAGCGTGAAAACATACGCTACAACCACATGCAGCCTTGGTACACGAATGATTTGAGCCTTGTTTACAGGTTTAGATGGAAGCAGATGCAGTGGCGCGCGACCTTGGAGGTGAACAACGTGTTTGCCCAAGACTACGATGTAATATTGAACTACCCGATGCCTAAACGGAACTATGCCATATCATTAGATGTCAACTTATAGAAAGGAGTAGAGCGATGAACAGATTATTTTCTTTTATTCTTTTAGCAGCCGTGCTTTCTCATTTGAGTTCTTGCCGTGAAGACGAGTTCGTGATCTATTCCGACGAGCAGGATACGGGTGTGGGCACAGTCGCCGGCGAGATCGTGGGCATGTATTTGCTCAATGAGGGGAATATGGGCAGCAACAAGTCTACGCTCGACTTTTTGGACCTCTCCGGAGCGGCCGGCACTGTTCGCTATCATCGCAACATCTACTCTGAGCGCAATCCTCATGAGCTGAAGGAACTGGGCGATGTTGGCAACGACATCAAGGTTTACGGCAGTCAGCTATGGATGGTCATCAATTGTTCCAACAAAGTTGAGGTCGCCACGGTGGACAGCTGCAAGAAAATCGCTAAAATCGACATTCCCAACTGCCGCTATCTGGCTTTTGACCAGGGCTATGCCTACGTTAGCTCGTATGTGGGGCCGGTGTCCTTGTCCAGCAATGCCCCTTTGGGCAGGGTCTACAAGGTTGACACCTTGACTTTTGCGAAGGTCGATTCTGTAGTAGTGGGCTATCAGCCCGACGAGCTGGTCGTCCATGAGGGAAAACTCTATGTGGCCAACAGTGGCGGCTACCGCGTTCCCCATTACGACCAAACCGTCAGCCAGATTGACTTGGCGACTTTCCGTGTGGAGCGTACAATTGACGTTGCGCCCAACTTGCACCGCATCAGGGCCGACAAATACGGTCAGCTTTGGGTTACTTCGCGCGGCAAAAACACCAGCTCTACAGCCTCTTTGGTTTGCCTGCACAAAAACGGGCAGGGCGAGATGGTCGTTGCCGACACCATTAAGGCCAATGTCTCCGACATGTGTATCGTGGGCGATTCGTTGTATTTCTTTGGCGTGGATTTTAGTATGGAAACTTTCTCAAACAAAGCCACTTACGGCATCATCAATGTGCGTACGCACCAGGTCATTGCCGACAGGCTCAGCCTGGCATCTGAGATGGGTAGCATTGAAACGCCTTATGGCATCATCGTCAATCCAATCCATAAAGATTTTTATCTAATGGATGCCAAAGACTATGTTTCCAGCGGTGAATTGCTCCACTTTCATGCTGACGGCACCTTTGACTGGCGAGTTTGGACCGGCGACATACCGGGTCATGCCGCCTTTGTCTATAAGCAAAAAAACTCGCAATAGAAACGGTTTACAAATTTAATTTAAAAAAGAAAAAATATCGCAATGAGAAAACAACTACTATTTTTTGTTATCGCCTCTTTTGGAGGTCTGACCTCTGTCAGCGGTCAGCGAATGGATGAAAAGGCGACGCACAGCAAGTTCATCCAAGCTGTTGACGAGTATTGTCCTGCGCCCGGACAATTCATCAATACTTTGCCTCAATACGATGAAGGCGACACGCCCGAGACGATGGCGAATAAGTGTACCGCTGCCTTGGCAGAGAACAAGGGCGGAATGGTGTGCTTAGGCGGTTTTGGGGGATACATCACCTTCCATTTTGACCATAGTATTGCCAATGTGGCAGGCAAGCACGACTTGTACATTAAAGGCAATGCGTTTAGCGGTAACGGTGAGCCAGGCATCGTCATGGTATCAAAAGACATGAACGGCAACGGGCTGCCCGACGACCCTTGGTACGAACTCTGTGGCAGTGCTGACACGGACTGTCCCGACAAAGTGACTTACAACTATCAGATAACTTACACTGCCGATTCGATGAACGACATTCCTTGGATTGACAATCAAGGGACAACCGGTGTGCTCCCGCGCAATAATTATCACAAACAGGAGTATTTCCCGTTGTGGATGGCGAGCCCGCTGACCTTTACGGGCACTTGCCTGCCTAAGAACACCCAGAACATTGGTGAAGGGAATGAAGAATTCTGGGTGCTCTCGTCATTCCAATACGGTTATGTGGACAATAAAGCCAATACGGACTCAATAGCCAACAGCTTTAACATTGAGTGGGCTGTGGATGCTGACCGCAAGCCTGTGGAACTCGACTTTATCGACTTTGTCCGTGTCTATACGGCTGTCAATCAGGTCTCAGGACACCTTGGCGAGACCAGTACGGAGGTCACGGGTGCGGAAGACTTGCACTTGGAGCAGTCGTTGGATGCCATCCGCAATGTATTCACGGGCATTGAGAACGATGTTTTAGGCGTGGGCGAAGCTATGCCAAAAGAAATCTACACCATTGACGGACAGCGCATTGGGCGTTTGCAGAAAGGGCTCAATATCGTGCGTATGAACAATGGTACGGTGAAGAAAGTATTTATTCAAAAATAAATATTTTGATGTTTGACAGAAGGAGGAGCACCCGCTGGGATAGCGGATGCTCCTTAAATTTAAAAAAAAGAAAGAATTGACTATAAAACGGCTAAGATGCCTTTGAAATAAAGAGAAAAAACGGATAGAAAATTGATTACCTGAAATATAAAACCATTATTAAACAAAAAAATTATGAAACAGACTTTACTACAATTTCTTGTTTTGATGTTCTTTTTGTCGGGCATCCCATTACAGGGCTTTGCCGACAGGGAAGTCAAACAATTGCAGTTCGGCAAGCAAACCATCACGGTGGCTGCCGGTGAGGTCATTACATTCTACGACTTCAAAGGAACTGACGACATCTCCTCGTCCAGCAGCAACAACTCGCACTCGCTCACGGTGTTCCAGCCTGCAGAGAGCGGAATGAGCATCCAAATCACTTTCAGCGAGATTGACATTGCGCCCGACGGCGCGAGTTTTTTTGCGTACATGAACGTTTATAGCGGCAATCCCGACGCCGATGGCTCATTCGCATTTGCATCGAAAACCTCGGACGTTAAATCTGACACAGATTTACCCGCTGGCAAC
>ONQK01000046.1 GCA_900319895.1 uncultured Prevotella sp.
ATGGCATAAGTAACTGCTAAAAATCCGATATAGACCAAAAAAACGATGAAATTAAAGCGTCTGTATGCCCAACAGGTCTTGGATTCATCTCCGAAGCCTTCAATACGCGTGTTTTTCGGTTCACTTGGTTTTGCGGATACAAATGTACGGCAAACTTTCCGCACTGCCAAATTTTATCCGATAACCTTGATAGGTTTTTCTCATTCCGTCTCTATTTTTGAGTAAAATTCATTAAAAATATAAGGTTAATGCCCAAAAACTTGATGTCGTTGTTCGAACAAGGTTCGAAAGGGTCTTCTCCTCTTGTAAATAGTGAATTGTATATGTGGAGCCGCATGAAAATCCGAGTTGGATGGTTTTTAATACAATCCGCCCCGAAAGTGTTTGACAGGCTTTCGGGGCGGATTGTAAAAGAATGTGTTTAGGGTGTCCCTATTTTTCTGGCAGCATGACCACCTGGATGTGATTGCCGGCGGCAAGCATTTGCTTCAAGAAGTCTGCGATTTTCTCTGGAGTGATG
Source organism: uncultured Prevotella sp. (assembly GCA_900319895.1). Taxonomy (GTDB): domain Bacteria; phylum Bacteroidota; class Bacteroidia; order Bacteroidales; family Bacteroidaceae; genus Prevotella. Next base: position 521 of record ONQK01000046.1, read on the forward strand.
TCGTTGACGGCTTTTACATAATTTGAGTGCATGTCAACTCCGTTTTCCAGATAGTTGTTGATGGTGTTGACCCAGTAGCCATTGGTTTTCACAGCCGTCTCAATGTTTTTCAACATGTTTTCCTTGACTTTCATGACCTTGTCCATGTCGACGGCGAGCGTGTTGTTCTTAAAGCCTTGCGCGATGAGGTCAAGTGCGAGTTGTGCCTTCTCGGGGTCCATGGGGCAGTATACCTGCATGAAAGCTTGTGAGAGGTCGCCGAGTTTTGCGAGCGCTCCTGAAGCGCTGACAGAGTAGGCGGCGCTGGCATCCTCGCGGATGTCTTTAAGGTATACCATGCTCAAAACTTGTCCGGCAGCGTCTGCCAGTATCTCGTTTTCGACGTTGTATGCCATTGGCATGTGCCAGAACTCGAAGGCAGTGGCTTTGGGCACTTCACCTTTGCGCAGGAAGGTGTTGTTGACCTTTCCTTTTGCGAATGATGGTACTTCTTGCCATTTTGCCGTTTTCTTTTTGCCGGGCAGCGATGCGATGTACTGCTCGATGAGTGGCCGGAGCGTCGCCTCGTCGAAGTTCCCTATGAAGTAGAACGTGAAGTCGGCGGCATTGGCGAATCGTTCTTTGGCCATTTTGAGCATGCGGTCGTAATTGGCGGCATTGACATCCTCTACGTTCAGTGGGATGAAGCGCGGATGGTGGTTGTAGAGTGTTGTCGAGATAGAGTCGCTCAATGCACTTTCCGGATTGAGGTTCTTGTTTTTCAACATCAGGTCGATTTGTGCCACCATGGCCTGGTAGGCTTCTTCGTCTTTCTGGATGTCGGTGAAGTGGAGATAGACGAGTTGCATCATGGTTTCAATGTCCTTGGGGACAGAGCTTCCAGACATGGTTTGATAATAGTCGCTCATTCCCATGCTGATGTGTGCCTGTTTGCCGTATAGGGCTTTGGTCAGCTCGGTGTTGGAGAAGTTCCCCAGGCCGCTTGTCCTGACAGCCACGTCGAACATCTTGAGGTTGGCGTAGTCGGCCGCTCCGTAAAGCCCCTTTCCGCCTCTTGAAGAGGCTCTGAAACGGATTTCGTCGTCTTTGAAGTCTGTTTTTTTCAAGATGACGCGTGCGCCGTTGGAGAGGGTGAGTTCCTTGTATCCGAAGAGGCTGTTTGTCTTTTCTTTCTTGATTTTTCCTTTCTTAGGCATTTTCTTCGGGTCCATGATGGGCTCGTTTTTCGCATTGTCAACGTATGCCTCAAGTTGTTCTGTGCGCACGTTTTGGATGGCTTGTGCCATTTCCGCCTCTGTTGGGTATACCTTGCCCTCCTTTTCCTGTGTGAAGATTGTCACTACGAGGTTCTTGTCGTTGTCGCTGATGAGTTCTTTCACAATCATGTTAATCATGTCGACGCTGAGTGCCGGTGTGAGCTGTTTCATGAGCTGGTACTCGTCCTCGATAGAGGGTATGGGTTCGTTCTCGAGATAGTGGTCGCGGTAAGCGTTGCCGAACACGTCGTTCGTGATTTTGTTGCGGTTGGTGTATTGTTTTTCCAATCGGCTCATGTATTCTTCTGCAGAGCGGCTGAATTCGCTGGGGGTGAATCCAAATTGCCGGATGCGCTGCGCCTCGCGATAAAGTGCAGCAACGGTTTCGATGTCTTTGCCATCTTTGGCATAGCCTTCCATGCTGAATGCGTCCTTGGTCTTGGAATAGATGTAGGTACCGTCGCTTCCGTAGGCAGACACAAATGGGCAGTCGGCTTTTTGTGACATCTCAGAAAGGCGCATGCCAATCATCATTCTGATGAGTGACTTGGCATAGACGGAGAGCAGGTAGTCGATGCCGACTTTTTCTTCGGGCTTTTGGGCATCGTGTTTCATGGAGATGCTGACTTCGGAGAACTGCTGTTCTTTGTCTTTGTCCATGACGTAGATGGCTTGCTCGTTGTCGGGCACCAATTCGTCCACCACTTGTGCAGCGCCTGCCGGCACTTTAACGTCTTTCCATAGTTTTTTGATGTAGGCTTCCACATGGTCGACGTCAACGTCGCCGACTACGATAATTGCCTGGTTGTCAGGACGATACCATTTCTTGTAGTAGTCGCGCAGGGCTTTGTGTGGGAAGTTGTCGATGATGGACATCAGTCCGATGGGCAGGCGCTCGCCGTATTTGCTGCCAGGGTACAGCTTGGGCAATGTGCGCTCAAATATGCGGTATTGCGGACCTGTACGCAGTTGCCATTCTTGATGGATTACGCCGCGTTCCTTGTCGATTTCTTTGCCGTCGAGCGTCAGCCCGTTTGACCAGTCCTTCAAGATGAGGATGCACGAGTCGATGGCTGTGGCACGTTTGGTCGGCACGTCGCAGATCCGGTATACCGTCTGGTCGATGCTGGTGTAGGCGTTCAAGTCGCTTCCGAATTCTACGCCGAGCGAGCGAGTGTATTCCAGAAGCGTGCTGTCGGGGAAATGTTCGGATCCGTTGAAGGCCATGTGCTCAAGGAAGTGCGCAAGGCCGCGCTGGTCGTCGTTCTCCTGAATGGAGCCCACGCGTTGTGCAATGTAGAAGTTCGCTTTGTTTTCTGGCCAGTTGTTGTAACGGATGTAGTAGGTCAGTCCATTGTCTAACTTGCCAATGCGGACATTTTTGTCCACTGGGATCTGCGGTATCATCGAGCGGTCTATTTGCTGGGCTGATACCGTCGTTGCCATGAGTGCGAGCAAGGCAACCGATAAGAATTTTCTTAAAGTCATAATAATTCGTTGATTTAATTTATTTGAGTTATTAATTTGATTAGGCGACAAAGATAGTTATTTTTCTGGATTTTCGATGAAAATTTAGATTTTTAACCATAATTTATTATTTTTTGGGGAAGAAAAATGCCTTGCGTAGCAATTTCCCATATAAATTTATGGTGTTTGGAGCCTAATCACACACTTTTGCGGGACGGGAAAACGGAAAATCAATTGTATAGCATACCAAAGTGTTAATTTTATGTTAATTCTCGTCATCTGGTTATAGAATAACCGGTAACTTTTGTATATTTGTGAGATTTTCGAGAAAAATGACATCAAATATTTATAAAACCTAACAATTTGCAAAATTATGATTATTGGTATTCCAAAAGAGATTATGCACGACGAGGCTCGCGTCTCAGCGACGCCAGAAACCGTCGGCAAGTTCGTTAAAGACGGATTTGAAGTAATGGTAGAGAAAGGTGCTGGCGAAGGTGCCTTGTATCATGACTCTGACTACATGGGCGCTGGCGCCAAGATGGTGGACAGCCCTGTTGAGATTTACGAGAAGGCAGACATGATTCTGAAAGTGAAGGAGCCCTTGTTCAACGAGCAAGTGGGCAAACATGAGGTGGAAATGATGCACAAAGGGCAGTACCTCATAACTTTCATCCATCCGGCATCGCCCGTGAACCACGAAATGGTGAAAAAATTGTCTGCACAAGGCATTACCGCCATTACATTGGACGGGATACCACGCATCTCGCGCGCACAGAACCTCGATGCCTTGACCTCGATGAGTACTTGTGCCGGATACAAAGGTATTCTCATGGCAGCAAACCATTTGACAACCTTCATGCCACAGATGTTCACCGCAGTGGGCACCATCCAGCCTGCAAAAGTAATGGTCATTGGTGTCGGCGTGGCCGGCCTCCAGGCATTGGCAACAGCAAAACGACTGGGAGCGATTACTTATGCTGCCGACATCCGTCCGGCAGCATCGGAGCAGTCGAGCAGCCTCGGGGCAAAGGTAGTCGACACTACCGTGCCGGCGGAACTTGCTGTGGGCGAAGGCGGTTATGCCAAACGCTTGCCGGCTGACGTGTTGATTCAAGAGCAGAAAGCCCTCGAGGCAACCATCAAAGATATGGACATCGTGTTCTGCTCGGCGCTTATCCCGGGCAAAATAGCCCCGATCATCATCACCGAAGAGATGGTAAAAGGAATGAAGCGCGGCTCTGTCATCGTGGACATTTCAATCGACCAGGGCGGCAACTGCGAACTCACCCCGAAAGGTGGAATAGAAGAGAAACACGGTGTGACCATCATGGGCGTTAAGAATATTCCGGGCCTGCTGCCAACCAGCTCAACTTGGATGTTCTCAAACAACCTCTACAACCTTGTTACTTATTTGGTGAAGAACGGACAAGTAGTGCTCGACCGCGACGACGAAGTCATCAAGAAGAGTCTTGTCTGCATTGACGGCGAACTCGTTCACGAAGGCGCGCGCGAGGCAATGGGACTTTAATCTGACAATAACTAAAGGCGATACGTTCGATTGACCAATCGGGGTATCGCCTTTTTTCTTAAAAAAACAAAATTTATTGACATGATAAACCCTTTAATTCTTTTGGGAGTCTTTGTCGTTTGCACGCTCTTGGGCTATACCATCATTAAAAATGTACCCAGTTTGTTGCACACTCCCTTGATGTCCGGCATGAATGCATTGTCGGGCGTGACGATAGTAGGCGCCATCTCTGCCACTGGTTATGCCTTGTTGAACAGCCATTTGAACTCAGGTGAGATGGTCTTGGGCGAATTCTTCGGCTTCTTGGCAATCGTACTTGCCACCATTAACGTTTTCGGTGGTTTCGGCGTGACACACCGCATGTTGCAAATGTTCAGTAAAAAGAAGAAAGGAGAACAAAAATGAGTGTACAGTTAATCCTTAGTATTGTCCTTTCACTGGCCGTCTTGACAGGCATTTCAATGATGAGCAAGGTCAAGACAGCTGTCAATGGCAACTTGTTGGCTGCACTTGCGATGTTTGTCGGTGTTGTGGCAACACTTTTTTTCTGTGGCGTAATCAGTGCGTGGACCATCTATCCGGCTATCATCATCGGCGCATTTATCGGTTCAACCATGGCGCGCAAAGTGCAAATGATACAAATGCCGCAGACCGTGGCATTGTTCAATGGACTGGGCGGCGGCGCATCGGCGCTTGTGGGCATCGTCTCCGCCCTTGGACTGGCATTCCCGCACGAACAGTTCGTCGAACTTAAAGCGGATCCGTTTGCTTATAAATTCGTGGTTTTTACGGCATTGTTGGCAGTTGCCATCGGTATGATTACACTGGTGGGAAGCCTTGTCGCCGCGGGGAAGCTGCATCGTGTGCTGCCTCAGAAGCCGTTGATTTGGATGTCGCACTCGCTACTGACGGTTGTTTTCCTGCTTTTCACCATTTGTTTCATCATTATTGGCACCATCACGCCTGAGCAGATTTTTATCGCCATATTCGGCTGTTTTGTCTCTGCCTCTTTGTTCGGTTTGTATTTCTCCGTACGCGTTGGAGGTGCCGATATGCCGATAACCATTTCGTTATTGAACTCTCTTTCTGGAGTGGCAGGCTCGTTGGCAGGCATGGCGATGTCCGACATCTTCCTCGTGGCTGTGGGCGGAATCGTCGGCGCATCGGGTCTGTTGCTCACTCAAATCATGTGCCGCGCCATGAACAGAAGCTTGATGAGTATTTTATTGGGCAGCGGAATTAAAGCGTCTACTGTTTCTGCGGAGAAGCCTGCGGAGAAGCCTGCGGAAAAGCCTGCGGCAGAACCTGCGAAAATGAGTATGGAGCATACAAAGCCTTCGGCATCTTCCGTGCTGAAGTCGTCCGAGAGTGTGATCATCGTCCCAGGCTACGGCATGGCGCTTGCGCAGGCCCAGCACGTTGTTCGCCAGCTTGCGGACACGCTTGAGCGTCAGGGCAAGCGTGTCCGCTTCGCAATCCATCCTGTTGCCGGCCGCATGCCTGGGCACATGAACGTTCTGCTTGCCGAGGCGGACATTCCCTACGACAAGCTTTTCGAGATGGACCAGATCAACGACGACTTCCAGCATACCGACGCAGTCGTTGTCATCGGTGCCAACGACGTGTTGAACCCCGCCGCCCGCGAGGCCGAGGGCACTCCCATCTACGGCATGCCTGTGCTGAACGTCGATGCCGCCAAGCATGTCATCATCTGCAACTACGACCTCAATCCCGGCTATGCCGGTGTCGAGAATCCTCTCTATCACAAGGAGAGCGGCGTTTGGCTCGAGCTCGGCGATGCGAAGGAGACGTTGCAGAACATCGTGGCGGGGCTTATGTGACCCGTTGTGGACAATATGTTCAAGTAAAGATTAAAGACCGCCGGCAGGTTGACACCAGTCGGCGGTCTTTCAACATTTTGATGGGAGTAAAAAAATGACAAAAAGTCGTTTTTTTATACATTTTGTTACTAAAAACGCATTTTTTTTGAAAAAAAAATGTTTTTTTTCTTGAAATCCATCATTTTTTAGTAGTTTTGTTGACAGTTTGTAAATATAATCTTAATGATAAAATAACATGGAGCGTATAGACCAACTTGACAAAAAAATCCTTCAAATACTTTCAGGCAATGCCCGCATGCCCTTCAAGGACGTGGCGACCGCCTGTGGTGTTTCGCGTGCAGCCGTCCACCAGCGTGTTCAACGACTTATTGAAGAGGGAGTCATCACCGGAAGCGGCTTTTCGGTAAACCCCAAGAGCCTTGGCTATACGACTTGCGCTTATGTTGGCATGACGTTGGAGCGTGGTAGCATGTACAAAGAAGTCGTGGAGCACATCATGCAGATTCCCGAAGTGATAGAATGTCATTTTACCACAGGCCCATACACGATGATGATAAAGCTTTATGCCCACGACAACGAGCAGCTCATGGAACTCATAAATGGGAAGATACAAAGTATCCCAGGGGTTTTGTCGACTGAGACACTCATGTCTTTGGAACAAAGTGTCAACCGGAGAATACCTGTTTCCTTTGTTGAAAAACCGAAATAGCGACATGGGAGACTATCATTTAGATGGGCATGTGGAAAAAGCATACACCTCTTTCCTAAGAGGTGTGGAGCGCCCGGTAATAGGTATTACGACCAATCACCAAGACATTGACGTATGCGTGCGCGACCGCTATCATCAGCAGGTTGTCCGCGCCGGCGGCATTCCCGTGCTGCTACCGCCTGTTGCCGACGAGTCGGTCGTCGTAAGCTATTTAGACCATGTTGACGCCCTTTTGCTTACTGGTGGCGGCGATTTTGACCCTCGATGGGTAAATGAGCATCCTTCGCCGAAACTGGGCAGTGTGAATGCCGTGCGCGACCTGCCCGAACTGCTAATGACACGTTTGGCCTATAACCGTCAAATGCCGGTTTTGGGGATTTGCAGAGGAATGCAAGCCCTTGCCATGGTGCTGGGCGGACATGTGGCGCAAGATATTAGTGAGTGGGAAGGGGGATTGGGTGAAAAACTTTTGGAGCACAGCCAAAAGGAAGACCGAGAAGAATGTACGCATGAGGTGAGAGTCGTGAAAGACACGATGTTGCATGATATCTTTCATGCGGAAACTTTGCGCGTCAACTCATTCCATCATCAAGTCGTGGACTCCCCAGGCGCATTGTTCCAAGTGTCAGCAAAGTCAGCGGACAATGTCATTGAGGCGATAGAAAGTACTGAATTTAAGCCTATCCTGGGCGTACAATGGCATCCGGAGTGGTTGGGAGAGGATGGACTCCCGTTGTTTGGTTGGCTGGTGGAAAAGGGCTTGGCCTATCGTCAAGCAAAATCGTTTCATCGCCATCATCTCACCCTGGACTCCCATTGCGACACCCCAATGTTTTTCCCGGAAAATGTTGATTTTTTAGCGCGAGATGAGCGTATCTTGGTCAATTTACCGATGATGTTGGAAGGCGGACTCGACTGTGTGACCATGGCGGCCTATCTTCCGCAGCCAACTGCCCACCAGACCTTTTTGGAGATAGCGCCTTTCAAGGTCGGTGGCCCCAAGGCTTATGCCGACTTGATTTTTGACAAAGTTGAAGTCATTGTTGCGCAATGCCCGGAACGATTGGCCTTGGCACGCTCAGCGGCCGACATGCTTTCCAATAAGCGGTCGGGGCGCCGCTCAATCGCCCTGGCCATTGAAAACGGATTGGCCCTCGAGGGCGACATCCGAAATGTAGCGCATTTTGCGCACCGCGGCGTGGTTTACATTACTTTGTGCCATAACGGTGACAACGACATCTGCGACTCTGCGCGCGGCACTTGTTCGCACGGCGGGCTGAGCCCGTTTGGCGTTTCCGTGGTGGAAGAGATGAACAGAAATGGCGTTATGGTAGACTTGAGCCATGCGGCAGAAACGAGTTTTTATGACGTTTTGGAAGCGAGCAAGTCGCCGGTGGTCTGTTCGCACAGCAATTGCCGTGCGCTTTGCGACCATCCCCGCAATTTGACGGATAACCAGTTGAGGGCTTTGGCGAGACATGGGGGTGTAGTGCAAATAACACTCTATCCGGGCTTCCTCAAAAGGCAAGGAGAGGCATCTGTCTTAGACGTTTTAGCCCATTTGGAACATGTGGCGGCCCTTGTTGGCATCGACCACGTCGGGTTAGGCACCGATTTTGATGGCGACGGCGGTGTCAGAGGCATGAAAAATGCGTCTGAACTCATGAATTTCACCATCCAAATGCTGCAAAAGCGGTTCTCGGAAGACGATATGCAAAAGATTTGGGGTGGAAACTGGATGCGTGTGATGGATGAAGTACAACGAATGAAGAACAAATGAAGAAAACATGATAAAAATTAGAAAAACGACCGCATTGTCGGTTTCAACACTGATGTGTGCAATTACCATTGCATTGAGTGCCTGCAAAAGTCCGCAGGCAAAGAGCGAGCCGACGGCAATGCACGAGCCGGTCGGACCGGCCTTTAATGCCGACTCTGCCTATGCTTTTTGTCAAAAGCAGTGTGATTTCGGCCCGCGCGTGATGAACTCTGCGGCCCATGAGCGCTGTGGGAAATGGATTTCAGACAAATTCCGCGAATTTGGGTGTACTGTCATTGAGCAGCGCGCCGCCTTGAGAGGTTATGACGAGACATTGCTCAAAGCAACAAACATCATTGCCAGCTATCGTCCGGAGCTGACGACCCGCATATTGCTTTGTGCCCATTGGGACTCTCGTCCATGGGCAGACAACGATGCCGATGAGCGCAATTGGCGCAAACCCATTGATGCAGCGAATGATGGGGCGAGCGGTGTGGCCGTCTTACTGGAAATCGCAAGACTCCTACAGTCCTCAGACAGTCTGCAGCTAGGCGTCGACTTTATTTGCTTTGATGCCGAAGACTGGGGAACGCCGCAATTTGCCTCTCATCAGCCTGAAGACGGGAGGTGGGCATTGGGTTCACGGTTTTGGGCTAGCAACCCGCATAAACCGGGCTATGAAGCACGTTTTGGCATCCTGCTTGACATGGTGGGCGGCAGCGGTGCCCGCTTTTTTCACGAAGGGTTTTCGAAGCGCTACGCCCAACATGTGATCGACAAGGTTTGGACGGCGGCCCAGACCGTGGGCTTTGGCAGTTATTTCCCAAAGGCAAATGGCGGTTATGTCGCCGACGACCATGTGCCCGTGAACGAGAGGCTCAAGATTCCTACCATCGACATCATTCCATATTATCCTGACTGCAAAGAAAGTTCATTTGGACATACATGGCATACGATGGCAGATAACATGGAGAATATTGATAAAAACACGCTGAGAGCGGTAGGACAAACTGTGGTTCAAGTGCTGTTCTCAGAATAAGCAGGCCTCTGGGAACGCCATTGAATGGCCGTGCTTTTGAAGGAAAGCATGGCCATTCATCTCATCGTCCTTGTCTTCAAGTGAAAAACTCCGCTTTGTTGAGGATTGCCAACACGTTGGGAAAACATTTTTGAAGCTTATCGCTACTTTATAACGTCTTTTTTAGTTAAAATGTTTTGAAGTGTCGCTAAAAAGTGGTATTTTTGCAACCTATTATGCACGTTTCCATACCTAAAAGCAGGTAATTGGCGATGCAGTCATAAAGAAGCTGGACAAAATTAACACTAACAATTAAATATTTAAAATTTCAATCATTTATGTGGTTATTAAATTCATCAATTGGAAGGAAGGTGATAATGGCCGTTACAGGCTTGGCACTTATCCTGTTTTTGACTTTCCACTGCGCCATGAACATCGTGGCACTGTTTAGTGGAGAGGGCTACAACATGATTTGTGAGCTACTGGGTGCAAACTGGTATGCCGTGGCCGCAACCGTCGGCTTGGCAGGCTTGGCCGTTGTTCACATCGTGTTTGCGTTTATTCTCACTGCACAAAACCGCCGTGCTCGCGGTAACGTGCGCTATGCGGTGACCGACAAACCCTCAAAGGTAGAATGGTCTTCCCAGAACATGCTCGTGTTGGGAATCATCGTCGTGCTGGGATTGTTGCTTCACTTGTTCAACTTCTGGTTTAACATGATGTTTGCCGAGATGACAGGCATGGAGACGGCACACCATCCCGCAGACGGCTTTGCCTTCATTAAAGACACGTTTGCAAATCCAGTCTACGTTGTGCTTTACATCATTTGGCTGGTAGCACTTTGGTTCCATTTGAGCCATGGATTCTGGAGCTTGATGCAAACGTTTGGCTGGAGCGGAAAAGTATGGTTTAACCGTTGGAAAGTCATCGGAATCGTTTATACGACATTGCTGATGCTCGGCTTCCTGGTTGTCGTGCTGGCATTTGCAGTTGGATGCGCACCAAGCCTTTGCTGTGCTATTTAAACATTTTTTGTGCAACCATTAAAATTGAGAAGATTATGACAAAGCAAATCAATTCAAGAATACCCGAAGGCCCCGTTGCTGAGAAATGGAAGGAATACAAGGCTCACCAGCGTTTGGTCAATCCGAAAAATAAGCTGAAACTTGATGTCATCGTCGTTGGAACGGGATTGGCAGGTGCCAGTGCCGCAGCTTCTTTAGGCGAGATGGGCTTCAATGTAATCAATCTTTGCATTCAAGACTCCCCACGTCGTGCGCACTCTATCGCCGCACAAGGAGGTATCAATGCTGCTAAAAACTATCAGAATGACGGCGACTCCGTATACCGTTTGTTCTACGACACCGTGAAAGGTGGCGACTATCGCGCCCGCGAGGCAAACGTTTATCGATTGGCAGAGGTTTCAAATAACATTATCGACCAATGCGTGGCGCAAGGAGTACCTTTTGCCCGTGAATATGGCGGCATGCTCGCCAACCGTTCATTCGGCGGCGCACAAGTAAGCCGTACGTTCTATGCCAAAGGACAAACTGGCCAGCAGCTCTTGCTAGGCGCCTACTCGTCGCTCTCTTGCCAAGTGCAAGCAGGTAAAGTGAAACTCTACACCCGCTACGAGATGGAAGACGTTGTCATCGTCAACGGCCGTGCGCGCGGCATCATTGCTAAAAACCTTGTTACAGGCAAGCTGGAGCGTTTTTCTGCTAACGCGGTGGTGATTGCCACAGGTGGATACGGCAATGCCTACTTCCTTTCAACCAATGCCATGGGATGCAACTGTACGGCAGCCGTTCAGTGCTACCGTAAAGGCGCTTACTTTGCCAATCCAGCGTACGTCCAGATTCACCCGACCTGTATACCCGTTCATGGCGACAAGCAGTCTAAACTGACATTGATGTCAGAGTCATTGCGTAACGACGGCCGTATCTGGGTGCCCAAGAAAATTGAAGACGCAAAAGCGCTGCAAGCGGGAACAAAACAAGGATGGGAAATCCCGGAAGAAGACCGCGACTATTATTTGGAGCGCCGCTATCCGGCTTTCGGCAACCTCGTGCCTCGTGACGTAGCCTCGCGTGCCGCAAAAGAGCGCTGCGACCACGGTTTCGGCGTAAACAACACCGGGCTGGCCGTGTTCCTCGACTTCTCAGAGTCCATCAACCGTCTCGGTATTGACCAAATCATGCAGCGTTATGGCAACCTGTTTGAAATGTACGAAGAGATCACTGACGTGTTCCCCGGAAAATTGGCAAATGAGATCAACGGCGTAAAATACTATTATCCAATGATGATTTACCCTGCCATCCACTATACGATGGGTGGTATCTGGGTTGACTACGAGTTGCAGACTTCGATACCAGGCCTCTTTGCCATCGGCGAATGCAACTTCTCTGACCATGGTGCAAACCGCTTGGGAGCATCAGCATTGATGCAAGGATTGGCAGACGGATATTTCGTACTTCCATATACTATACAAAACTACCTCGCAGACCAAGAAATCTGGGGAAAAGTCTCTATCGACAGCCCAGAATTTGCAGAGGCGGAGAAAAACGTACAGGCAGAAATCGACCGCCTGATGAACATCAAGGGAAAACGCTCGGTAGACTCAATCCACAAGGAACTTGGACACATCATGTGGGAGTACGTCGGAATGGGACGTACGGCAGAAGGTCTCAAAACCGGATTGCAGAAGATGAAAGAACTGCGTAAGGAGTTTGAGACCAACCTGTTTATCCCTGGTTCAAAAGAGGGCCTGAACGTGGAGCTGGACAAGGCCATCCACCTGCGCGACTTCTTCACCATGGGCGAGCTGGTGGCGCACGACGCACTTTCTCGTAATGAATCTTGTGGCGGACACTTCCGTGAAGAATACCAGACAGAAGAAGGAGAAGCAAAACGCGACGACGAAAACTTCTTCTATGTGGGATGTTGGGAGTATCAAGGAGAAGGAAAAGACCCAGAACTCATCAAAGAGCCGCTTGAGTATGAAGCAATCAAGGTACAAACACGAAATTACAAGAACTAACAATTATGGCAAAGAATATATCATTCACAATCAAATTCTGGCGTCAGAATGGTCCGTTGGACAACGGTCATTTTGACTCCCATGAAATGAAGAACATTCCAGACGACACGTCTTTCCTCGAAATGCTCGACATCTTGAATGAAGAGCTCATCAATGAAGGAAAAGAGCCATTCGTCTTCGACCATGACTGTCGCGAAGGTATCTGCGGAATGTGTTCGCTCTACATCAACGGAACACCACACGGAAAGACCGAGCGTGGAGCTACTACATGTCAGCTTTATATGCGCCGCTTTAACGATGGCGATGTCATCACCGTCGAGCCATGGCGCTCGGCAGGCTTCCCCGTCATCAAAGACTGTATGGTGGACCGCGGAGCATTCGACAAGATCATCCAGGCCGGCGGCTATACCACTGTTCGCACGGGACAAGCACAAGATGCCAATGCCATTCTCATTCCAAAACAAGATGCAGACGAGGCGATGGACTGTGCGTCTTGTATTGGCTGTGGCGCTTGCGTGGCAGCTTGCAAGAATGGCTCTGCCATGCTCTTCGTCAGCTCTAAGGTTAGCCAGTTGGCACTCCTTCCACAAGGACGTCCTGAAGCTGCGAAGCGCGCAAAGGCGATGATGGCCAAGATGGAAGAGCTCGGTTTTGGCAACTGCACCAACACTCGCGCCTGCGAGGCAGTTTGCCCAAAGAACGAAAGCATCGCCAACATTGCCCGCTTGAACCGTGAGTTCATCAAGGCCAAGTTGGCAGATTAAAATCCATTGGCTTTTAATCATAAAGTGGCGATTCCTCGAAGGAGTCGCCACTTTTGTCTTCTGGAAAATCGCCTGATGAGAAAAATTTGACATTTCCTGACCTGAAATAAGCCGAACCAACATGTTTTGAGCGCATGAGGTGCCATCATTTATAAGAATTGTGTTGGCGTTTGTCAAAAAAAATGAAGCAGAAACGAATAAATTTAGAAACAAATTTGTACCGTGTTTCGCAAGAGGCACAGTTTTTGGGCGGGCTCAAATATCACCGAATTACTACCTCGCAGATAAAACGAGCCTTAGAAATCCATGATTAGAGCGCGCGTGCGCTTTAATGCGCACGCGTTTCCGCTTTGGATGTAGGTTGTGGAAAACCTTGGTGATGCGTGGATAAGGTCTGCGCATTTTTCATTGGTATTATTTAACTCAGCCCTACGCAGCACGGTTAAGCGGAAG
>ONQK01000015.1 GCA_900319895.1 uncultured Prevotella sp.
CATCAGATAAAACACTATCTTTGTCTCCAGGATGCACGAAATGTGCATGCCAGACATATTGGAAAAGAAGCGTTATGCTCATCTTGTCGGATAGAAACGTAGGAAATTTCTCATGTTGCACAAGAGATAGCAAGGCGATTCTCACGCCATCAGCGTGGGCTGCTATCATTACATCTTGTGCAAAGGTACTTTCCTACGACCTCTATCTGAAGAAGTGGTGCATTAGTCCCCACGCTTTTTCGTGTCTGTTATCAAAAAGGTTTAACAAGCTGAATCAGGGGAATAGGAGGCGCAAAATGATTTAATGATGAAAACAAAATTTCGTTTTTATTTACTGGCGGCATTGGCAGGAATGTTGGTGCTGGGTTCGTGTGAAATGGATGCGTGGGAAATCAACACGACTGACATTGACGGCAATTGGTTTGTTAGCAAAGTGGAATTGACCGATGCAAGTAGTATTGAGTCGGAATTATACACTGTGACCAATACCAAAAAGTATGATGTGTTTAGGCTCAGCAAAGGGAACCTTATGTTCACCATCCAGTCGACATCTGAAATGAATCGTTATCGTGTAAAATTGTATGAATACGATGGTGAGAGTTGGGATTTGTCAGAGCAGGACAATGTGGTTATTAATGGGGAGAACAAGTTTAGTTTTGCTGGTCGAAGATGTAAGTTCAAGCATTCGAAGAAGGATCTGATGGTCATTAAAGTGAAAAACGAGTCGTCCGTCATGCGTTATACGTTAGAAAGAACGCTCATCAAGCCATGATTGTCAACTCAAATCATCTTTAACCATGAAAAAACTTGTTTGTTTAATAGTGTATGTATTCTCCCTGACCTCATGTGGCAGCTATTCCGACAATGGCGGTTATGCCTATTATTCAGGAAACGTTGACATGGAGATGAGATTGCGTGCATTGGAGGAAAAGAGGCGCCACGAGGCGCAGGCGGCCGCTCGACGGGCTAAATTCAAAAGGACAGTCGGTACTACGTTTAGGTATGCGACAAAGTCTGTGATGGAATATCTCTTCAATAATATTGGCAGAGGTGACAAGGCCACGCTCAAGAGCAATTTTTCTGAGGCGCACATCAGGTATGACTATGATGCACAGACAGCCAATGTACCCGTTGTCATTACCTGGAAACGGTATATCAACTGGATCAATGACCAGCGAGACACAAGGATCTCAGGAACGTTGTATTATTCTGGTTTCAAGACGTGCAGATTCTTTTGCACTGATGCTGAGAACGTCAAAAAAGAAAATGCGAATTTGATTTTTCATTTGAAAAGCGTTGGCATCGTCATTGAATAGGAGGTATGCCCTTGAATTGTTGTTTTCTTAATTCTTAAGATAAAAGACGGGAAATTGAAGCCTCCCGTCTTTTATCTTGTTATTTCCTGTCTTGTCTGCATTTGCGCAAGTTTCGAGTCTTTGGATGTGCTGCATTATGCAGGATGATTGATGGTTTAAAAGACCTGCATCAATCGTTGAATGTCTTCAACTTCACCTACCAGCCAAATGATGTCGCCTTTTTCAAAGACATGAGACGACTCGACCATCGACAAGTTTTCTTCTCCGGTTTCGATGCCCACCACCATGCAATTGAACTTGTCGCGGATACCGCTGCCGCCCAGCGTCTGCCCGCAAAAGGCCGAGTTGTTGCTGACAATCATTCTCCGTAGCTTCATCTCGCGTTTCTCAATATCCGGGTCTTCGGCTCGCAGTTCGCTGTTGATGGCTGCGTTGAAGGCGGTCAGTTGTTCGTCATTGCCTATGACTTGGATCTTGTCGCCGGGGAAGATCACGGTCTCGCCGTTGGGGATGTTCATTCGGGTATTACCGCGCAAGATGCTGCTCAGGTGTACGCCGAAGCGCTTGCCCACATGCAGCTCGCTCAGCGTTTTTCCTGCCCAAAGAGAGTTCTCGGGCACGTCGATGTGGGCAAGGTGCACGTTGCGGTCTAGCAAATGCCCTTCGTAGAGCGGTCTCTTGCGTCCATGCACTTGTGCGGCGATGTCGCGCGAGCGCAGATTCTGCACAAACAGGCGTTCCAAGCGGATGCTGTGGCGCTTTAGACGGCGCGACATGA
>ONQK01000196.1 GCA_900319895.1 uncultured Prevotella sp.
CTCTCTCAGCAACAGATGATGCTGGTGCGTATGCTCGAAATGCCTATCATGGAATTGGAAGACAGCATCAGGACCGAGTTGGAGGAAAATCCGGCATTGGAACTCTCGACCGAGGAAGAGAGCTTTCAGGACGAGGGCATCACGGTGCTGGAGCCAAGTCGCGACGAACAGACTTTTGAGGAACAGCACGAACAGGAGGAGCGTCAAGATGCCTTGGACGCCGCGCTCGAGCGCATCGGGGCAGATGACGACGACCTGCCTGTGTATGCCTCAAACGGAAACACGCAGAACACGGAGTATGAAGAGATCGTCTACGGACAGTCCATATCGTTCTACGATAAGCTGAAACAGCAAATCTACGAGTACCATCTGGATGAACAGCAAACCGAAATCATCAATTACATCATCGGTTCACTCGACGACGACGGGCTGTTCAGAAAGGACATCAGCGACCTTGTCGACGAACTGGCCATCTACCATGGCATTGAGGCCAACGAGGAAGAAGTGGTGAAAATGCTGCGCGTCCTGCAATCGTTTGAGCCGGCAGGCATCGGGGCGCAGTCGCTGCAAGAATGTCTTTTGCTGCAAATTGACCAATGGGAAAAAACACCTGACCAGCAGTTGCTGAGAAAGATCATCACCGAGAAATTCGACCAACTCTCGCGCGGCCTGTGGCAGCAGGTAGAACACGATTTGCATCTCAGCTCAGGCCAGGTTGAAGCGTTGCAGCATGAAATCAGGCGCCTGAACCCCAAGCCGGGGTCGGCACTGAGCGAAACCCAAAGCAGCAGTGCGCAGCACATCACGCCAGACTTCATCATCGAAACGCACGACAACGGGAAAGTCACTTTTACGCTCAACAACAGCAATATCCCAGAGCTGCAGGTCTCACCCTCTTTTATCGACATGATTGAGACCTACAAAAACAACAAGAATGGGATGAACCGGCAAGCCAAGGAAGCCCTGCTGTACGCCAAGGAGAAGGTGAACAAAGCCGCAGGATTCATCGAGGCGGTCAAACAGCGCCGCCGCACGCTCAAAGCAACCATGCAGGCCATCATAGACCTGCAACTCAAATTCTTTCAGGATGGCGACGAGCTCGACCTCAAGCCAATGGTGTTGAAAGACGTGGCACAGCGCACCGGACTGGACATCTCGACCATCTCGCGCGTCTGCTCTGTCAAATACGCACAGACACGATGGGGGATTTTCTCGCTGAAATATTTTTTCGTAGAAGGCTACACCACCGAAAGCGGGGAAATTATGACCACGACAAAGATAAAGAACATCTTGAAGGAGCTCATAGACGACGAGGATGCCAGCCGGCCGCTGAGCGATTCCGCCTTGTGCGCGCTTTTGAAGCAGCGAGGATGCCCCATTGCCCGGCGGACAGTAGCTAAATATCGCGAAGACATGGGCATTGCCATTGCCAGAGAGCGAAGAAAAACGCCTTGAGAGAGCTCCTTAACCATTGGCAACATCAAAAAATAATGGAGGAAAAGAAAATCATATTGAGTGCACGGTTGATGAGCCTGCTTTTCACCCCTTTCTATCTGCCGCTTATAGGCCTGACAGCACTTTTCCTGTTCAGCAACCTCAGCCTCATGCCATTTTATTTCAAGGCGACGGTGCTCATAGCAGTCTACCTCTTCACGGTGCTGATGCCGACACTTTTCATCCATTTTTACCGACATTACCATGGCAGGACATTCCTGGAGCTGGGCGCCCGTGAGCAGAGGATGGTGCCATACGTCATTTCCATCGTCTGCTATTTCGTCTGTTTTTACCTGATGAACCTGGCCCACGTGCCACACTTCATGAGCTCTATCGTGCTGGCTGCACTCTTTATCCAAATCATTTGTGCCATCATCAACATTTGGTGGAAAATATCGACTCACACGGCAGCCATCGGCGGCGTGGCAGGCGGCCTGATTGCTTTTGCCCATTTTTTCTCCTTCAATCCGGTATGGTGGCTCAGCCTGGTCATCGTCCTCAGCGGGATGGTAGGTACAAGCCGTATGATTTTACGGCAGCACAGCCTCTCACAAGTGCTTGTCGGCTTTGCCACAGGCTTCTTCTTAGGGTTAATTTGTATAAAATATTTATAATTACATTACACGAAAAATCAATGAAAAAATGAAACCACTTGTAAGCATTATCATGGGCAGCACAAGCGACATGCCAGTGATGGAAAAAGCTTGTCAGATGCTCAACGATCTTCAAATCCCGTTTGAGGTCAACGCCCTTTCTGCTCACCGCACTCCCGAGGCGGTGGAAAATTTTGCAAAAAATGCGGCAGGCCGGGGGGTCAAAGTCATTGTCGCCGCCGCGGGAATGGCTGCGGCACTGCCAGGTGTGATAGCGGCCAACACGACACTTCCCGTCATCGGCGTACCCATTAAAGGCATGCTCGACGGCTTGGATGCCCTATTGAGCATTGTGCAAATGCCTCCAGGCATCCCGACGGCAACAGTCGGCGTAAACGGTGCCATGAATGCGGCTGTGCTGGCAGCCCAAATCTTGGCTTTGAGTCATGAGGACATTGCACAGCGCGTGGCGCGGCAAAAGGCATCGTTGGGCGAGAAAATAGAAAAAGCCAACGCAGAACTTGCTGCCGTCAAATACGATTTTAAAACCAACTGAGCAACATATAATGAACGACCTTTTCAACTATCGTAGGAGAATCTCACAATCAGTGCAAGTGGGCAGTTTGAGCATCGGCGGCGACGCGCCTGTGCGCATCCAGTCGATGACAACAACCAACACGAACGACACGGAGGCTTCCGTACAACAAGCCAAACGCATCATCGAGGCGGGCGGCGAACTGGTGCGGTTGACCACTCAGGGCATCAGGGAGGCGGAAAACTTGAAAAACATCAATGCCGGACTTCGTTCACAGCAGCTGTTCACGCCCATTGTGGCAGATGTCCATTTTAATCCCAAGGTGGCGGAAGTTGCGGCACTTTATGCCGAAAAGGTTAGGATCAATCCTGGAAATTATGTCGACCCGGCGCGCACGTTCAAGAAACGGGACTATACGGAAGTTGAATATGCCGAAGAATTGCGAAAGATAGAAGAACGATTCGTCCCTTTTCTGCACATCTGCAAACAGCATCACACTGCCGTCCGAATAGGTGTGAACCACGGCTCGCTGTCGGACAGGATCATGTCACGCTATGGGGACACGCCTAAGGGAATTGTAGAAAGCTGTATGGAGTTCCTTCGCATTGCCCGGCGGGAGGATTTTGACAATGTTGTCATCTCCATCAAGGCCTCCAATACGGTAGTGATGGTGCGGTCGATGAGGCTCTTGGTTGAAACCATGGCGCATGAAGGCATGTGCTATCCTTTGCATTTGGGCGTGACAGAAGCTGGCGAGGGCGAGGACGGGCGCATCAAAAGCGCCGTCGGCATCGGCGCATTGCTGACCGATGGCATCGGCGACACCATTCGCGTGTCGCTCAGCGAAGAGCCGGAGGCCGAAATCCCCGTGGCACGCCGCCTCGCGGAGCATGTCGCAAAATACAAGGAAAGCCCGATAACAATCCGCCAAACCGTGGCGGATGAGTTCAACTGGTTGAACCCATGTCGCCGAAAGACAAAGGCCGTCGGCGTAGTCGGAGGCGAGAACGTACCTGTTGTTGTCGGCAGCGACGACCTCAATGTGGCCGACTATACCTTCTTGCGGCTTCCTTATCCATTGGCAAACGAAGAATACATCAGTCAACTGAGAAAACGCCCTGACGTGGTCGTAGTCACCATCGGCAATACACCTTACGAGCATCGCGCCACGATTCACCGACTGATGCAGGCAGGCATTACCAATCCCGTTATAGCCGCTTTTTCCTATCACTACAATTGCCAGGAGAAAGCGTTGCTGCAAATCGATGCCGCCGCCGACTTCAGCACGCTGCTCATAGACCAGCTCGTGGACGGTATCTGGCTGCAAAACACAGGCGATGTCCCCCAATCCGACGTGTTGGAAACGGCTTTTGGCATCCTGCAGGCCGCGCGGTTGCGCACTACAAAGACAGAATACATCTCTTGTCCTGGCTGTGGGAGAACGCTTTACAACTTGCCCGAAACCATTGCCCGTATCAAACAAGCTACCCAAGACTTGGTTGGGCTGAAAATAGGTATCATGGGCTGCATCGTCAATGGGCCGGGAGAGATGGCGGATGCAGACTATGGCTATGTGGGGGCCGGCCGTGGCAAAATTTCGCTCTACCGTCAACAAGTGTGCGTGGAAAAAAACATCCCCGAGCAAGAGGCGGTCGAAAAACTGCTCAAATTGATAGAAAATGATCGAAAGCCCAATGCGTAAAACTGTCTTGTCTTTTACCCACAGATGGGCAATTTGTCAGGGGAGAACCTTTTTATGACGTTTCCATCGCAGGTCTCACGTCGTATTTCAACGGCATTTTCAGGAATTTCAGGCGCAGGAGTGCCGCCATTAACGGTTTTCGGGGAAATCTCGACGCGAATTTCGTCCCATAAATTCAAGTCCATGAAACTTTGAAGCGTCGTTTTGCCGCCTTCAACCAAAAGTGAGATCAAATTTTGCTGCCTGCATTGTTCAAGGATCTCCTCTATGGGGCAGTTGTGCGAAAGTACAAACTTCTGTGGATTTTCGCCAGCCCAATGCCGAACGGTGAGCCGCGGGTGCTCACGCCGCTCCGTCGTGTTGCCGACAAGGATTGCCGCATGCGCTGCCCGTAATTTGTGGACTAAAATCTGTGTGTGTGGCGTGGAAAAAGGGTATGCCACGAACTGGTCGTCCAAAAAACCGTTGGCCGACTGCGCCCATTTTAAGGTAATGAAAGGGCGGTGGAGGCGCTGGAAAGTGAAAAAATGCCGGTTAAGCGCTAAACATTCTTTTTCGAGAATGCCGACAATGACGTTGACACCAGCCTCGCGCAACCGTTCAATGCCTTTCCCGCAGACTTTCGAACACGGGTCTATGCTGCCGACGACCACCTCGGGCACACCTTTGTGCACGATGAGGTCGGCACATGGCGGCGTCTTACCGTAATGTGAGCAGGGCTCAAGGCTTACATAAATCGTACTTTCGCCCAGCAATGCCTCGTCGTCGGGTTTTACGGAATTGAAGGCGTTGACCTCGGCGTGTGGCTGCCCGCTTCTTTGGTGGAATCCTTCGCCAATGATGCGGTCGCGGTGCACGATGACAGCTCCCACCATGGGATTGGGGCGGGCTGATAAAGCTCCACCTTGGGCAAGTTGAAGACAGCGACGCATGTATTTTTCATGCCTCATCTCGGACAGGTTTTGCATATTTTTTCGTATTTTTGCGGTGGGTATGACATATCAAACTTTTTGGAAACGACTGGCCGCTGTTTGCGGTGAAAACGAGGCGAAGGCCGTGGCACGCATGGTTTTTGAAGACCGTTGCGGCTTATCGCTTGCCGATGTATTTGTTGGCAAAGATAGTCAATTATCGGCAGAACAGGGGGCAGAATTGGAGGAAATTTTAGGCCGCTTGCTTCAAAATGAGCCCGTGCAGTATGTCTTGGGGTGGGCTGATTTTTGTGGCCATCGTTTTGCCGTGGAGCCTGGAGTGCTCATCCCCCGGCCAGAGACGGAGGAACTTTGCGAATGGGTCAAGGCTTCTGTCGCCGGCCGGCCCGAATTGCGGATATTGGATGCCTGCTGTGGTAGCGGATGCATCGGTATTGCTTTGGCGCTAGGGCTTCCTGGGACACGCGTCTCAATGTATGACATCTCGCCGGTTGCCTGTCGGGTCAGCCAGTTTAACGCGGCGGCTTTGTCGGCCTCGGTCAATGTCTTTCGGCATGATGCCCGGCAACCTTTGCCGACAGAGGCAAACCGATTTGACGTGGTGGTGTCTAATCCGCCTTACATTACGCCTGAAGAGCGTTCGGAAATGGAGAGGAATGTTCTTGACCATGAGCCAGAGTTGGCATTGTTTGTCCCTGGAGATCAGCCACTTGTTTATTATGCAGCCATTGCCGCCCAGGCGAAGGAAGCCTTGAAGCCCGGAGGTATGGTCTTTTTTGAAATCAACCCGAAATTTGTGGCTCAAATGCAAGAAACGTTGAGTGCTGCCGGTTTTGGGAACATTGAGGTCAGGATGGATGGCTTTGGCAGACAGCGAATGATGAAAGCCATTTGCCTAAAGTAGTTTTTGAGTATAACTAACCGTGAGAACACTATAAACAGAGGAGGAGAATGATGTTTCGACCTAAAAAAACGATGACCGAAGACGAGGCGCGCTCAAAGTTGTCAGCATTGTGCGCGCGCGGCGAGTATTGTGAGTACGACATGACCGAGAAAATGCGGAAATGGGGTGTTGAACCTGCTGCCCAGATGCGTGTCCTGGACTTTTTGATTGAGAACAAATATGTAGAACAAGAGCGATTTTGCAGATCCTTTGTCAAGGACAAATTGTATTTTAACCATTGGGGGCGCCGGAAAATAGAGCAAGCTTTGTGGCAAAAGCGTGTAGACAGGCGTGTTTTTATTGAGGTACTAGACGAAATCGACTCTAAAGAGTATGTGCTTATCCTCAAAGACTTGCTCAAGAGTAAACGTAAGTCGATAAAAGCTGACAATGCCTACGAGATGAATGGAAAACTCATCCGCTTTGCCCTTTCCAGAGGGTTTACAATGGACATTATACGGCAGTGCATTCATGATGTGGACCAATACGATTTGACCGATGAGCAGCTTCCTCTCCCGTCTTACTGAATTGATCTCGCCAAGGGTCTGTCCTGTCTGTAATTGCCGCATCAGCGGGGCGCAAGACTTGCTGTGCCTGAGCTGCAATGTGAAGTTGCCGCGCACCGATTTCATGCACCATCCTTATGACAATGAAATGGCAAGAATGCTGTGGGGGCGCATGGCAGTGGAGCGCTGTGTGGCGTTGGCGTTTTTTGTGCCTCATTCCGACATGGCTCGCTTGATTTACCGTCTTAAATATGGGAATCGTCCCGAGGTTGGGGAGGATATTGGCAGGTTGATGGGGGAGGAGTTGTCGTCCACGGGTTTTTTCGAGGATGTAGACCTGTTGATTCCTGTTCCGCTGGCTAAAAAGAGGTTGCGGCAGAGGGGTTACAACCAAAGTCTCGAGATTGCAAAAGGGATTGCCGAGGCAACGGGGCTGCCGATAGCGCATGCGGTGGTTTGCAGAAATGTCTTTATGGGTAGCCAGACGCAGAAACACTGGAATGAGCGCAACGAGAATGTCAAAGGGGTCTTTGAACTGGAAAATCCTGGCCAAATACGCGGCAAGCATGTTCTACTCATTGACGATGTGATGACAACAGGCGCGACGCTAGTTTCTTGCGGAAAAGAAATTTTGCAGGCGGAAGGCGTACGCATTAGCGTGTTGACTTTCGGGTATGCCAAAAGCTGAATTCGGTGGATGCTTGATCTGAATATCGCATAAACA
>ONQK01000097.1 GCA_900319895.1 uncultured Prevotella sp.
ATGAAAAAAGAAAAATCGGTTGAAGGCATGCACGCTTTCCAACCGATTTTCTTTTGAGCGGTAAACGGGGCTCGAACCCGCGACCCTCAGCTTGGGAAGCTGATGCTCTGCCAACTGAGCTACTACCGCAAGAAAAACAGGTAAGTCATCGACGTCCAACCACTTACCCGCCTCTAGCTTATTCCGCTTTGTTTGAGCCGATACCCGGACTCGAACCGGGGACCTACGCATTACGAATGCGTTGCTCTACCAACTGAGCCATATCGGCAATCTTACAAAAGCGATGCAAAGATAACGCAATTTTTCGACTTGACCAAAAATATTTTCCTTAAAATTTGCCCAACAGGCTATTTTTGTGCATTTCGCTTGCGTTTTTTGCTTTTACAAGTCAAAAACATACCTCAAGCTGAAGTAAAGTTGCATGAAAACAAGATAAAACAGGATGACAAACGGCGAGCGGCGCAGGCCAAAGGAGAGCAGGTCGAGCAGGTCGGACGAAGTCGATGCCATGCCTGCCACAAAAGCATGGAAAACACCGATGCCAGTCATCAACAGGCAGGTCAAGGGGACTACGACTTCGTATTGCCGCCCGCCTGTTATGCCGAGCAAGGGCGCATGTGGCGCCAAGGCCAGGAAATAGACGACGAGAAGTGAAACGAGGGTCAAGGCGCAGCTCAAACGAACCGCCAGCCGCACCCGAAAGGGTTGTTTCTCAGACCGATAATAAGCCCAGAAGGAGGATGGCAGCTTGGAGAAGCTGATGCTGCCCCATGCGATGCTGGCAAACAGCAGCCATACAAGTAATGGCGAGCTCAACAGCCAGGTCAACCTCATCAACATCCATCGGATGCCGTCTGCGCCAATGAGCGAATGGTAATGTGACTCGGGGAAGGTTGCACTAACGATCCACGAGACGGGCAGCAGCAACAGGTTGATGAGGATCAGCCATGTCAGGATGTGGGAAAAGTGCGAGCATTTCATTTGTTTGGCTTCCTGAAAAATTATTCTTCGTCTGGCAAGAGATTGTCAACATCGAGAATTTGCAGTTCTATGGCCCTGACGACCAGCCGCGTTGCATTCACACTGCCGTTGCCCTGTGGGAAAAGTTTTTGCACTAGCTCGTTTTGCCGTTTTTCAAGGCTTTTCACTCCAAAAGGCATGCCGCGCAAATTGGTGATTTGGTCTTTGGTGTAGCCCAATGCCAAATGGCGCAGGAAACGTTCATCATACTCGTCTATTTCATAGTGGATCAACGACTCCTGCCGCATTTGCAACTTGCCTACACTATGCTTGAAGTGTTCTACAATTTTCTCTAAAATAGGTTGGTTGAAAACGGGGTGTTTGCCGTTCATCACGTTCATCACGTCATCGCGGGTCAACATCTCTCCGGTTTTCAGGATAATGCCATCGGCATCGGCATCGAGCACATCCACCCACAATTTTTCGTTGAGGATTTCGCCTGTGAAGATCAGGACGTGGACTTCCGGATGCTGGCGCTTGGTCTGACGGCATATCTCCACGCCGATGGTGGTCGAGCCTCCCAAGCCCAAGTCCAGCAACACCAAGTCTGGCTTTTCTTGTTTGAACAGTTTCCAAAACGACATTTCGTCAGATGCCGTTCCAATGACAGTTGCTTCGGGGATGTCACTACTAATAATGCCCAGTGTACCTTTTAATTCCAATGGAACATCTTCTACTACGATGACTTTAAAATTGTTCATATTTATCTTGTTTTTTTAAATTTCCTTATATTGAGGTAAAGTAATGCACGCTTTTGTGGTTCCATTGTCAATGGCTATTGAGAAGCCTGTTGCCCGGCACCGCGTCGCATCGCCGCAATCCCTTATGATTTGGCGACAGAGCAGGAAAGGAATGTGGCCAGC
Source organism: uncultured Prevotella sp. (assembly GCA_900319895.1). GTDB lineage: Bacteria > Bacteroidota > Bacteroidia > Bacteroidales > Bacteroidaceae > Prevotella. The sequence goes on from ONQK01000097.1 coordinate 1,884, forward strand.
TGATGGCGTGAAGACGTCTTGGCATTGTTCTTCCGTCAATTGTAATGCAGGCAGGTCCACTTGAACTTGCAAATAGTCAGCGTCTTTCTCCGCTATTTCTATCCGTGGTGTTTCCCCTTTGTTTTCGCGCTTCAACAAGTCAAACATGTGTCTTAACAGGTCTGCATCTCCGTAAACGTCCCTGTTTTCAGGTATGCCGAGCAAATCGCCGAGGTTTACTTTCCCACATTCTATTCTAATGCTGTCAATTTGGCGCGCGGCTTGTGACATCAACACCTGGTATAATTCCTTGTAATACACTGCCAATTCCAGAATCTGATTGAAATGCGGTGCCTCGTCTTGCAAAAGATGCTCGATCCGCGAAGGGTAGTACATCGTTTCGTGCTTCAACGTACTCAAGCAGTTGTCCAGCACGTTATTGGCGATATGCAGGCGGTCTTCCTCGTATTTTGAGCGTTTCAATTCGTCCTCTGCCATCTCAATTGTCTCCTGGCGCGACACCGAGCTCTGGATTTCAGCCTGCAAGGCCGAAAGAATCTTGTTGATGACATTGCGCAGCGGCTCAGGAAAGTTTTCCACGTGGATGCGGTTCATGTATTCCATTTTTTCCACCGCCGTCATGTCGCTCAACAACACATCGTTCATCTGATTGATTTTTTCCACACAATAGCGCTCATATAAACGATGCCGGTAATAGAGGAAATAGTAGGCGGAAATGATCATCAGCAAGAGGAAAACCAGCAGCACCACGGCAATGGTCTTGTTGCTTTCCGACTTTTGCATCGTGCGACAATATTCCGCCAGGCTGCGGTCGGCAGAACTTTCCTTGTAGAGGTGCGTATAAACCTTGTTGTTGTATTGATAGATCTTCCACAAATGCAATGCCAGCGCCGCCACCGCTGTTTCATTACGAATGTCAAGGATAACGGCATAATTCATCATGACATCGCGACGAAGCCATTGTATCTCGGCGGGAATGACGGATATGTCGCCCACCAGAACCAGCGTGTCGCTCTTCTCGGGAAAGAGTTCCCGATAGCATTGGTTGATGTATTTCCGGCAACTGTCCGCATACTGAATCGTCTTTTCGTAGGTGCCGTTAATGTTCGAATAATACGCAGAGTCGGCAAAATGACTGGCACGTTCCTGCCACTTTTCCGGCAGCGACAGCGGCTGCGCCATGGCTTGGGCTAATGTGCCTAGCGAGACGATGAGCAAAACTGCCCTGAGCAAGCCGTGCGGCAGGCGAAAACTGATACGGCTGCCTTTGCCGGGCTGGCTCTCTGCATGAATGGAGCAAACGGAGAAAAAAGAACTTAATTTACGGTATTTTTCGATGATGCCACGACAGTTCATCAGCCCGAATCCATGGTCTTTGTAAATTTTCCGATTGAACACCTCAGACAATTCCTCTGGCGACATGCCTTTTCCTGTATCCTCAACCGAGATTTCGACATATTTTTCCGTCTCAGAGGAAAAAACACGCACTGCGCCGCCCTCCGGCGTGAATTTCCGAGCATTATCTGCCAAGGTGTTGAGCATAAACAATGTCAACACCTTGTCTGCCTTGACGACGCTGGAAGAGGGGCTTACCTGGAAGCTCACGCCCTTCAAGGCAAACGAGGTTTTGCTTCTGCCGAGCATGTCGAATAATTGTTGCAAGGGAAAACTTTCGATTGTGACGTTTAGGGTGCCTTGCTGCATTTGTATCCATCGCGTCAGCACATCGTTGGTCTTGTTGATTTCCTGGCTCAATTCGCGCACAAACTCAAGGTGCTGCATGCTCTGGCCAGCCTGTTGTCGACACAGATGCTTCAATTCGATGATCATCCTGTCGATGAAGGGCAACTGGCTGTTGAGCATGGTAATTTTCGCCCTTGAAGCCAGATGGTTTTTTTTGCCATTGGCAATTCGGATTGCGTGCTGTGCCTGCTGCACACTTATTTCTTCGCATTCCTCATCCATCTCTTCTGCATAAATGATGTTTTTGCGTTGCCATTCCTCCAAAGGCGAAAGCAAAGAATCGAATGAAAAGCGACGGGTTAGTTTCCGGCCTTGGTAGATGAAGATGAAAATGAATATCACCAAGGCTAAAATCATCAATATGACCGATAAAATCATATAGTTCAACTGCCTTGACGACCGATTCAGCTGTTCCGCTCGTGCCTCCAACTGACGGTCCTGCCGGGTCGTTTCTTGTAGGTCGAGATAGATGTTCCGGTTGTAATCGCTTTGTGGCTTATTGTTCATTGCCGAATACAAAACGCTCATCTGCTCGCGGACACTGGCAATCATGTCTGGGGCTTGTGCTATCAAGCTGTCTTCCAAAGCTTCGTTCAGACTGGCCAAAGCCGACCGATAGTCGCCTATTGTCCAAAAACATTGCGCCAGCGTTCGTCTCACGGCTGCAATTTGGTACACATCGCCATAAGATTTGAACATTTCGAGGGCTTGTTGGGCCAAATAGCCTGCCAACAGGGTGTCCGGCATTTGGAATTCGTTGAGATATTGCAGGGCCACGGCGTTTTCACGCACAAATTCCTTATTGTTCAAAGCGCTCAGTAGATGTTCGCTCAAAGCCTGCAGCGCATTCGCCCGCCAATAGGTGTAGTCATGCTGGGTGGCAATATGATAACAGCGCATCAGGTAGTCAAATTCTGTTTGTTCGATTTCCTCTTGGTTGTCTGCGTTGATCATGCTGCCAGCGCCCGTGCTATACAGATAATTCAGGTATTGCGCCGTGTCGAGCGCTATGTTCTCAATTTGTCCAATTTCTTCCAACAACTGCGTCGACTGCTGCTCTAACCCCACATAGTAGTAATAAGTTGAACTGACCAGCTTCAATTCGCTTTGTGCATAGACCATGCGGGCGCGCAGGCGGTCGGGAAGCCAGTCCATTTCTGCTTCTATACGCTTCAGGCGTTGTAATGCTTTTTCACGATAGGTGTAGAAATCTTTGTTTTTTGCTTCACGTTGGCAAATTCGCATCATCTGGATGTCGGCAACAAACTTTTCTATTTGATTGTCCGTCATCCGACAAACTTCTGCCAACTGATGCTTGGCCTTGCCATAGTCCATCTTGGCAATGTTCACGAAAGCCAGGTTGTTCAGTGCCTCTGCCTTGCCGTCAATATACTCGTCGCCGGCAAGTTCATAGGCTCGAGCCGCCAGCCGTTGCGTCGTGTCCAAACTCTTGTAATGCGCATGGTATGCTAAGGCATTAAGTTGGTCAACCTTTGCTTGATTTGTTGGCGAACATGCCCACAGGAACAAAATGGCTACAAATTGAATTGCCACATAAAAAACACGATGTCCTCGTATGAAAATCTGACTCATCCGACTACAAAAATAATCAAAAAGATTAAATTCTAGCACGCTATTCTGGCTTTTTTTTGCACTCCTTTTCCTTTTGCGCCTTCAATTCGTCCAAATAGCCGGCTGTTACGATGCCGGAGGGCAGGGCGATGATGGCTATGCCGACCATTGAAGAAATGATGCTGATGACGCGACCGACATCTGAAATAGGGTAGATGTCGCCATATCCGACAGTTGTCAGTGTGCAGGCCGCCCAATAGAACGCGTCAAAGAAACTGTCGAAAAGATATTCGCCTGTCTCTGGATTAATGTCTGCTTCGGCATTGAACATGATCAATGCTGTGACGAAAATATAAAAAACGGCCAACGAAAAAACAGTGCAAAGGATCTTTTTCTGCCTGCGGATAACTGCCAGAATCAGCTCCAACGGCTCGTAATATCGAATGACTTTTATGACACGAAGTATTTTCAGCAAACGTGAAATCCTCAACACCTTGAAGGTCGGGCTGATCAGATTCAATGTCGGCAGAATGGACAGAAAGTCGATGATGGCCATCGGGGTGAAGGGGTAGAGCAAAAAAGAGGCCCAGCCGCGCCTTCCCGACCGCAAGTCCGCCGTTAGCCATCGCAGCAAGTAGTCAATGATGAAGCAAATGCCCGACAACCAGTCAAAAACATAGAACAATTGGTTCTGTTCTCGAAACATCAAAGGCAAAATGCCAATGACAATGGCACTCAGCATCGACCAATCATAAATACGGGAAACGAGGTCGCTATTCCTCGGCTCTATCATCTGGCAAATATGTTCTCGCAAGTTCATCATTGTCAAAATTCCATTATTTACGATGCAAAAATACGCAAAAATCACATAAAATGATTGATAAACGATTGAAAAACAATGCAAAACTTGAAAAAGATGGCTTCCTTTTCAACTTTTTTTGTAATTTTGCGGGCAGAAAAAGAAAAATCGATATATAATTATGGCGAAAGAACTCAAAGAACTGACTAAGCGAGCTGAAAATTACAGCCAATGGTACAACGACCTTATCGTAAAAGCCGACCTGGCAGAACAGTCTGCCGTCAGAGGCTGTATGGTCATCAAACCCTATGGCTATGCCATCTGGGAAAAAATGCAGCAACAACTAGATAAGATGTTCAAGGAAACAGGTGCGCAAAATGCCTATTTTCCTTTGCTCATCCCCAAATCTTTCATGAGCCGTGAAGCAGAGCATGTGGAAGGATTTGCCAAGGAATGCGCCGTGGTCACACATTACAGACTGCGGACAAATTCAGACAAGACGGGCATAGAAGTAGACCCGGCGGCCAAGCTTGAAGAGGAGCTGATAATCCGGCCCACTTCCGAGACAATTATCTGGAACACTTACAAAAACTGGATCCAATCATATCGCGACCTGCCTCTATTGTGCAACCAATGGTGCAACGTCATGCGATGGGAAATGCGCACAAGGCCCTTCCTGCGCACCTCAGAATTTCTCTGGCAAGAAGGGCACACCGCACATGCCACGCGAGAGGAAGCGGAAGAGGAGGCAAAGACCATGCTCAAGGTCTATGCCAAATTCGCAGAAGAATGGATGGCTGTACCTGTCGTGCAAGGCGTGAAAAGTGAGACAGAGCGCTTTGCCGGCGCCCTGGACACTTATACCATCGAAGCCATGATGCAAGACGGGAAGGCACTGCAAAGCGGCACGTCGCACTTCCTGGGACAGAATTTCGCCAAGGCTTTCGACGTGACATTCCTCAACAAGGAAAACAAGCCAGAATATGTCTGGGCGACCTCATGGGGAGTGTCAACACGGCTCGTGGGTGCGCTGATCATGACGCATAGCGACGACAACGGCCTCGTGCTTCCTCCAAGGCTTGCTCCCATACAAGTTGTCATCATACCGATTCACAAAGGAGAGGAACAACTGCAAGCCATTACCGAGAAGCTTCAACCCGTCATCAACGGTCTCAAGGACAAAGGCATTACCGTAAAATACGATGATGCAGACAACAAACGTCCCGGCTTCAAATTTGCCGACTACGAGCTCAAAGGCGTGCCCGTGCGCCTGGTGATGGGCGGGCGGGACCTTGAAAACGGGACCCTTGAAATCATGCGGAGAGATACGCTTGAAAAAGAAACGGTTTCTATGGAAGGAATCGTTGAAAAAATCGAGAAATTACTCGAAGAAATGCAAAAAAACATCTTTGAAAAAGCCAAGAAATTTAGAGATGAACACGTCCATGAATGCAATTCTTACGAAGAATTTAAGGAAAAAATAAAAGACGGAGGCTTCTTCCTCTGCCATTGGGACGGGACAGAAGAAACAGAGGCCAAAATCAAGGAGGAAACCCAAGCCACCATCCGTTGCGTGCCCTTTGGATATGAACAAACCGAAGGCGTTGACATGGTCAGTGGAAAACCTGCCAAGCATAGGGTGATTATTGCAAGAAGCTATTAAAAAAAGTGGATAGTCCGAACAACATGGCTTAAAAAGCCATCATAAATTGTTCATGACAGAAACATGTTCGTTTTTTTAAAAATGCGCTCGTGAAGAGCGCATTTTTAATGCTTATACATAAACTTACTGTTTCGACACATGCTACCATACCATACCACTCCTCTCCATCTTGTTATAAAGTGTTTTGGATTGTCAATGTTGTTTGAAATTTGTGGGAGACATCTGTATGGCATCAGATTAGCATAAATGACAATAAATAGTGGCTTTGAACCCCTCTTCAACACTTGTTCGCATGGAAATATGGAATTTTGGTGAATTTTAGTGAGAACTTGAGTTGTTTTACCCTTGATTGGCGGTGTTTTGGAATGGTAAATGCCGTAATGTCCTCAGAATTTTTCTGTAGATTTTCACCATCATTGAAATGATTTTCCATGACATTAAACATTTTTTTTGAAAAACAAGATGATTTTTAAAAAAAATGTATACCTTTGCAACAGGCTTAGCCTGCTTATTCAATGGTGGGCGGGTCATTACATCGTTGGACAATGCTGAAATGGATTGCGGCAAGGGTACAATTTTGTGCTTGGCCGCAAGAAATGAAGTGTTAATGGACGTTTTCTAACGTTATCTTCTACGCTCAAACTTCACAAACTTGACACTAAGGAAGATACCGCAACGAAGCGTCCGCGCTGGGTGTATTATATCACCGTATGCATGAAGCTCGAAAGAGTTTGTGCATGTGTGTTCATGTAATATGCGATGGCGTGGGCAGGCTAAGTTGCTAATCTTTTAGTAGGGCAATGTGAAGGCCTGAGCGTGGGATTGGCAATGGAAATTTACTCCCACGTCTTTTTTGTTCCACCTATTTTTATTGTTAATATCCTTGTCAGGGGAGTATGAGGGCATAAAACATTATTAGTATGAAAGAAAAAAAAGTGTACATGCGTTCTGTTTGCGAACTTTATCGCATTGAACCCTTCACCGTTTTTTTAGCAGGCTCTCCGGCTGGCGGTGATGCCGGAAGTGTTGGCAATAGCGGTTCTGATGAGATGGAGTCGAAAGAATTTGACTTTGATGAATCTGACAATGGTTTTCCTTCATTTACCAACGATTTCAGCGATGAGGGGGATTGTTGAACCCTCTTTGATGTTGCTTTTTAAAGAGTTTTGC
>ONQK01000098.1 GCA_900319895.1 uncultured Prevotella sp.
AACGACGCTGAGCACATCGGCACCGACGGCGACTGCGGCAACGCCAGCGCCGGCAAGACGGGCGACGGCACCTACAGCTTCGACCTCAACCACCGCGCGTCATACCTGGTGGTGACGCCATCTCATAAGTTAGAAACAAGCACTGGCATTATATGGAAGAGTGTGAAAGTAGAGGAATTAGCTACAGATGGCCCTACACTTTGTGGTGTTTACGACTTCAACGAAACGACTGAAGGGCTATCTAATCCTGTGAGCGACGGAGAAAAATACGTCCTACTTACAGTAGGTGGAACAGCAGGATTCCCTTTGCCGGATGCTAATGACGTGCAGGCTGACAACACATTGTGGAACAACAATCGCGCATTTATAGTCATCCAGCCAGGCCATCACACTTTACGTTTCACATATACAGTAAGCATTGACGGTGGGACTGACGAGGTATTTACAAAAGACGTAAAGGCACGCGACTTCCTGCCAGGATACTTCACCAACGTGCGCCACGTTCTTGCCAAAGGACTTTTCAATGGCGGACATCAAGACGCATCAAACGATTTGGCAGGTGAAATCAACGAGTTCTCCACGTCAGGGGCTAGTGGGACTGCCTTTAACTTTGAAGCGGATAACATGTTTTATATATGGGACTATCCTGATCCCATCGATGGTACCCCTTACGATGAATGGCCTGAAACACATCGAAAAGGATATTTCGAATTCGACTTCCCTAGAGAGTCGGTAAATGCATTCAAGGATTTTCCAAATGTGAATGAGATGTGGCATTACTATGCTTACGGAGATGCACACTATGATGACTCCACTCCTTGGAGTATGGACGGAGGACTTACAGAAAATACTGGCGGCCTATGGCTCAAGAAAAAGCAAACCATATTAAGCGAGAATCTTCCGTTCTCTGATGCTGTTGGAATCGACGGAAAGGATATGCGGATCGAGACGACGACTGAGGGTAATAATATCAGGGCAACAAAAACAATAGGTGATAACTTGAGAAAGGATATTTCCATTGGCGTACCAGCTCAGAAACAAAACTATTTCTTCCTGCCTGCAATTGTATACAACAACACTACTCTAACTGCGGCACCTGCAAATGGTAACTGGATCTATTATGGATGTTCTTCGCAAGCCTTGTATATACACTATCAGCCTACATACGGATATAATTCCTATTTAGGCACATGGTGTATTATGTTCAAGAGGAGTGACAATTCTGCACAACTATGGACGTATGTTGGCTACAATCAGCCACTGCCAGCAGGTCCTATTGTTGCAAGTTGGTTCAAGTGATAGAAATTAGTTGCAACCATTTTGGCTGCTAAATAAACGCCGTTGGTTAAATTCATTTAGCCAACGGCGTTTTACTCTATATCTTGTGGCAGATAAAATCGTCTTTATCCGCCATCAGGTAACGCCATTTGTGCAACAAATTGCTCCACATCACTGCAATTTCATAGCCATAGACTTTCCAAAGCGGCAGCGAGAGGTCAAAATATCGCAGCGTCTTGCGTGCGATGAGTGTTCTCAGGACGATGGTCAGCAAAAACGAGAGCCCTGCTGCGGCGGCGACGAGCCATGACGAGGTCCACACGGCCATGCTTGCAGCTGCAATTTGCAGCAGCAAGTTTCCGTGTAATGCCACTTGGTCGACGAAGAATTTGAACCGGAACCCGAAGGAGCGGCGCAGCTGCTTTCGTGTGGCTTGGTAGAAGAGTTGCTCGTTGCGCCATTTTTTACGGCTGGGCTTGTCTTCTATTGTCCAGCCGTCATGCTCCAAAACGGCAATCGTGTGTTTTTTTGCTGCGTATTTATTGACCAGGAAGTCGAACTCTCCGCGCAAATATTTCAGGTTTCCTCGATAGCCGTCTTGCTCGAGGAACTCACTTCTCCTGAATGCCACCGAAGAGCTGTTTGTGCGCCACGGCGTTCCTTTCTGCAGCTGTCGGAACAGATATTGGGCCGTCTGAACACGCCGGAAGCGGTAGAACCCTTTCGCATGCCTGTCATAGGCCGTATAGCCCACGACGACGCTGGCCCCCTCCCTGCACCGGCTTGCCATTGTCTTCAGCCATTGACGCCCACTGGGTCGGCAATGGGCGTCGGCCAAGAGCACCCATTCGTGTTTCGCGGCCTTGACTCCCAGTGTGATGGCTAGTTTCCGGCGGTTCATGTACCTTGAGGTGGTCGGGATGAAGGTATAATAAAGACGTGGATTGTCCGAGAATCGTTTCAGGACATTTTCTGATTCAACGTCTGTCTTCTCTATCACGACAACGAGCTGGTAGTCTGTTGCATAATCTTGTTCCAAGAACAAAGGTAAATGGCGCTCCAAGGCTTCTGCCTGCTCAAAAGATGTCAGTAAGACCGTTATGGGCTCCTGAGCTGTTTCTTCCGCAGCAGCCTTTTCGATACGGGCTCGGCGGAAAAATGGATTTAGCAATGGCGTTAGTAGTGCCAAAACAAATAAGGTCGCAGAAACGACCAGTGTGACGGTATCGGGCTGCATCATTGTCTGTTTTTATGAGATTTCGTTGTTATAGAAGAGGTTTTCACTCAATTTGTTCAATGCCGACCGTTTGTCTTGCTGACGGACCAGGAAGGAGATGTTGTAATTTGAGGCACCGTAGCTGATCATACGGATAGGAATGTCTTTCAAGGCGTTGATGACAATGTTTTCATACCCCAGATTGCTCCAGTTCAGGTCGCCCACCACACATACGATGCACATTTGGCTGTCGACGGCAACCACGCCGACATGGCTCAGCTCTTCAACGATTTCCTTCAGGTGCGTGATGTCGTCAATGGCCATGGAAATGCCCGCCTCGCTAGTACAAAGCATGTCAATGGGTGTCTGGAAGCTCTCGAAGATCTCGAAGACTTTATGTAGGAATCCTGTTGCCACGAGCATTCCCGTACTTTTTACCCGGATTGCGGTGATATTGTTTTTAACCGCCACTGCCTTGATCTTCCCCTCAACAAGGGTGTCGTTGATCAATGTCCCTTCTGCCTCAGGCTGCATCGTGTTTTTCAGCCGAACCGGTATTTTCGCTTTCTTGGCCGGCGAGATGCATGTCGGATGCAAGATTTTCGCACCGAAATAGGCCAGTTCCGCCGCCTCGTCAAAATGCAGCTGGCGCACCGGGTGTGTCTTTTCCACCTCACGCGGATCGTTATTGTGCATGCCGTCAATGTCTGTCCAGATTTGAATCTCACTTGCCGGCAGCGCTGCTCCGATGAGCGATGCGGTATAGTCGGAACCGCCGCGTTGCAGGTTGTCAGTCTCTCCAAAAGCATTCATGCAAATGAATCCTTGGGTCACATATACTTGAAATCCAGTGTTCATCGTCATGACCTCGGCCAATTTATCGTGAATGTAAGGCATGTCGGGCTCACCGTTTTTGTCCGTCCTCATAAAATCAAGTGCATTGAGCAAAACCGCGCCGCCGGCCACTTCATTGACGTAATGGGCAAACATCGCCGTACTCATGATTTCACCTTGCGCCACGATGTTTTTTTCTTCGAAAGTCGTAAAATATTCCGACTCGAATGTGCGAAGGTAGTCGAATTTTTCGTGTAAAAAAGCCTGAACCTGTTGCCTGACTTCTTCCGAGGCGTAAAGCATTGCCGTATGCTGCAAATATTTAGCTTCCAGCGCCTCTATCGATGCTTGCGCCGCCTCATCATCCTTTGCATAAAATTGTGCTGCGATTTCGAGCAAGGCATTTGTGGTGCCGCTCATGGCAGACAAAACGACCAGTACAGGCTCTTCTTGCGACAAGACAAGTGCTGCCACGTCTTTGATCCTTTCTGGAGTTCCTACGGAAGTTCCTCCAAATTTCATTACCTTCATATCTTACAATGTGTTTTTATGATGGATGAGATACCATCTTCTACTTACAATATTGGGTCGTCACCTCCTTGAATGTCCCATCTTCACAGCTGAAGACACGTCCCGGGAATTTTTCCAGCAGCGAAATGTTGTGTGTTGACATGATGACAGCCCGTCCCTCTTTTCCGATTTCTTTCAGCAGCTCTACTATTCCACACGCCGTTTCCGGATCGAGATTGCCAGTAGGTTCGTCGGCGATGATGATGTCTGGCAAATTCAATATGGCCCTGGCGATGGCAATATGCTGCTGCTCTCCACCCGACAATTCGTGCGGCATCTTGTATTTATGGTCGGCCATGCCCACTGCCTTCAATACTTCATCAATCCGTGCCTCGCGCCGCTCTTTGTCGCGCCAGCCGGTAGATTTAAGCACAAATTGGAGGTTTTCGTATACAGAACGGTCTGCCAAGAGCTGAAAATCCTGGAAAATGACCCCCATCTCCTTGCGCAGGCTAGGAATGTCTTTTCGCTTTATCGTTTTGAGATTTCTTCCCATGACTTCAATCTTATCACCTTCTTCAACGTCTAGCTCACAATAAAACGTCTTCAACAAAGAGCTCTTGCCAGACCCTACTTTGCCGATGAGATAGATGAAATCGCCCTCTTCAACCTGTAAATTCACCTTTTTCAAGACACAGCATCCGTCTTGGCATATATTAACGTTCTGATAGTCAATCAACATCGCATTTTCATTTAAGTAAACATTCAACATTCGTCTTTGTTCAGCGTCCGCAGAATGACGCTCGTGGCACCGATGGTGAACAAAGTCCCGTCATCAATCACCCTGCGCTCATTTTCGCCCAGGATGTCATTGTCGACGAAAGTCCCTGTATAGCTCGGGCCGTCACGCAACACATATTTCAATCGGTTTCTCTTGTCGCGACTGACCTCTATGATGCAGTGGGTCAAGTCGACGCTGGGATCGTCTGTGTGGATGGGACAAGTGATGTCATTGCCTTTCATGTTGCGCCCAATCGTGTTTCGCCCCATGTATATAGGGATTTCTTGTTTATAGTGGAAAACATTTTCAATGACCACAATCTCCCCAACGGCTTCAGGGCCGACGGCATCGCCTTCTTGTGTCGACTTTATCCTAATGCCAAACCGATGCTGGCAGTCAGGGCATATCACAATAATAGAGCCGTCCTCATTTCGGCGGCTTTCGTCGAACACAATGTTATTCTTGCATTTCGGGCATCGTATCCGTTTCATATCTGTAATAACTGGATGTTCGATGGGCGCATGTCAGTTCACCTGCATTACCCAGGCTTCGGCAAAGGCGCTCACGCTGCGCAGATTGCCCAATGTGCGGTATGCCTCGTTTTTGGACTGATAGCTTCCATAAATCACTTTTACTTCTTTGTTGCGTTTTAACACTTGTGCTTGGTCATACCCCTTTTTATGCAACTCTGCGGTATATTCCGTCGCATTTTTTGATGAAATGCGGCTGGCTAGAACAATGGTGAAACAGCCTTTTTCCACTTGCACCAACGATTCCTCCTTTGCAACAGGCGCTTCAACAACTTTGTTCTCCGCCACCTCAGCCACAATTTCCTCCTTTTGCCCGACAGCATCGTTCGTCACAATCGTTTTAGGCCAAATTTTATAGAACAAGGCGCTTGCCTGATTGTTTTGAAGGGGGGATTTCGTGCCAAAATCTATCGGTAAGGAAAATGCAGCGATCAGCACCGCCGCGATGCAGGCTGCTGCCACTCTGCGCAATGTACTGAGCTTAATGCGCACAACCGTGTCTTCTCTTTCCGTCTCCTCTTTTACGTCCATTTCCCTTTTCACGTCCAAGGGAAGGATTTGAGCC
>ONQK01000103.1 GCA_900319895.1 uncultured Prevotella sp.
GTCATGATTTGGATGCCTTCGACTTGCCCAGTCTGAATGGTCTTTCCGCATAAGTTTTGCTCCCAATTCTCCAAAAAATGCTCTAAATTGGACGAACTTTCGTTCAAAAAATCGTTTAGAACATCATAAAACAAGCAAATATAGGCATCTTGGCCGTCGATTTTTTGAAGTTGAAATGTTTTGAGCAGAAAATCGGTCAATTCAAGTAGCGGGACGGTGCTCAAGTCGTCTAAGCAGTTGATGAACGAGGCGGGCAGGACGGCGCGCGCCTGTTCGATGCCGTCGGCCAGCACGGCGGCTTGCTTGAGGACCTGTTGTTGATAGAGTTTGCTCAAGTTTGCCAGTGCAATCTGGTTCGTTGGGTTATGGACGATTTTCAAGGCATTGACGATGATGTTGACGCTGGCGGAGGAGTCAAGCCTGAATGCTTCTTCTGAAATGAAGCTAAAGGTGTCGGGATGGTTTTGGCTGAAAAAGTCGGCAATGAGCTGGATGGTGTCTTTCTTGCGCACCAAAATGGCAATGTCGTTTTGCCTGACGCCTCTGGACTTGAGCTCGAAAAGAGTCTCTGCCAGCTGTTGCAAGCTGCTTTCCTCATAGTCTTCTTTGTCCAGCAAGTCGACCTGCACCAGCCCGTGGGCGGCGCCGCCGTCTGGCACCAGCTGTTCGACGTCGGAATAGGCTTGCAGCACTTGTCGGGCGTTGTCGCCGCTCTCAGCTTGCTCTTCTTCAAAGGTCATTTGGGTGGCTTGTGTGAAAAAGGCATTGTTGAAGCGGATGATATTGGCTTGGGAGCGATAGTTGCTGCGCAGCTCCCTGGTGGTCATCTCGCTTTTTTTTCGTCCAATCTCATTCTCGATGTTGTTCAACAGCCGCCAGTCGCCGTTGCGCCATCTGTAGATGCTTTGTTTCACGTCGCCTACGACCAGGTTGTGCGCCTTTTCCCTGCTCATGCATTCTTCCAGCAAGACCTTGAAGTTCTTCCATTGGATGATGCTGGTGTCCTGGAACTCGTCAATCATGATATGTTCGACTTGTGTGCCGATTTTTTCGAAGATGAAAGGCGAGTCCGAGCCCTCGATGAGGCTGTTGAGCAGCGCTTGGGTGTCGCAAAGCAAGAAACGGTTGTCTTCCGTGTTTATGGCCCTGATTTTCTTGTCGATGCTGTTCAACAGGCGCAGCTGGTTCATGTTTTGAAGTGTCCTTAGGGCCGAGTTGTAGAGCCTGTACAACGACTTTCGCTGCGTCTCCGTCTCATTCAGCAGCGGCATGAGCTGGGTGGTGACGACATCGCAAAGCCTTCCGTCTTCAGCCTGTTTGGACTTGGTGAGCCATTTGCCGAGGTTCTCCATGCCTTCCACGACGGTCTTATTGAGCAGTTCACGGGTTCGGTATTCGCCATTTTTGATTTTCTTGAAGTAATTGCCGATGCTCCTGCTCTCACCGCCGGAAAAGTCGGACAGGCTGACCTGCTCCCTTTCCAGTATCGTGAAAAACGGGTCGGCAAGGGTTTTGAGCCGCTCTTCGGCGGATGTCTTTATCTTGCGGATGTCTTGGGTGTATTCCTCAAAGAAGCCTTCTTGTCCCAACTGCTGCCGGAGTTCTTTTTCATAGGACTTGTATTCGTCCTTGAAGAGATTTTGCCCAAATTCCTTAATGTCTTTGATGACGTTCCAGCTGTTGTTGGCCTCAATGTTTTGCTTGATGTATGAAAGAATCCATTTGAGCACTTTGCTGTTTTTGTCCAGTTCGTTGATGAGTTGGTCGACAGCTTGTTGCTCAACCTGCTTCTCGTCCAGGTCGATCCTGAGGTTGGCCGCGAGGTCGAGCTCTCGTGCCAAGTTGCGCAAGATGCTTTGAAAGAACGAGTCGATGGTTTCTACCCTGAAAAAGCTGTAGTTGTGCAACAGTAAGTGGAGGGCCTCGTTGGCGCGTTGTGCAGTCATTTCGCGCGACATGCCCATTTCGTCGATGATACAGCGCGTGTAGGCTTCCGACTCGGCGAGCTGGTGCGCGATGCCGTAGAGTTGGCTGAGGATGCGCATCTTCATCTCGCCGGTCGCCTTGTTGGTAAAGGTCACGGCGAGAATGCTTCTGTAGTTTTGAGGGTTGTCCATGAGTAATTTGATGTACTCGATGGCGAGCCGGAAGGTCTTTCCGCTGCCGGCGCTGGCTTTGTAGACAGTCAATGCCGGTTGTCGGGGTGGGTTTTCGCTGATGTTCATATCTTACTTCTGTTAGGGCTTGACAAATTTAATGAAAATGTGCTAAACTGCCAAATCTCGGGTATCTTGACGCGTCCAAGAGGCTGTTTTTAGAGGGGGGCGGTGTTTTACAGGAACGGACTGAGCAGATGGGCAAACCATCCGACAAATTTCTGCCAAGGTGTCCGCATCTGGTCCCATGAAGTGGGGGTGAGCAGAAAACTTTTCGACTTGTCTTGGTCAAACATCCGGTCAAGTTCTTTCGTCGTGCATGTGTCGACCACCAGCACGTTGGCCTCATAGTCGAAGTTGAGGCTGCGTGAGTTGAGGTTGGCGCTGCCTATGGTGCAAAAGAGCCCGTCGACGCTCATGATTTTGGAATGATGGAATCCTGGGCGGTAAATCCACACGTTGACACCTTTTTTCATGAGTCTGTGCACGTTGTAGAACACGCAGTCGGGGGTCAGGGGGATGTCGCTGTGCTCGGAAACCATGATTTCGACCTTCACGCCTCGTTCCACCGCTTTGCGCAAGGCTTTTTTGAGCTTGGAATTGAGGGTGAGGTAGGGGTTGATCAGTTTGATGCTGTCGCGGGCGTTGTTGATGGCTTGGAGGTAGAATTGACGGATGATGCGGTTCGAGACCCGTGGCTCCCGGTTGATGACGCCTATGGTCTTGCGCCCGGCCGTCGTGCAGGTGTCGACTTTCCGGTGATGAAAGTGGTTCTCGGTCATCGGACTGCAGTAGTATTGAGGCCCGTGGACATTTTGCCCGCTGGTCTTGTTCCATATCTTCAAGAAGATTTTTTGCAGTGTGTTGACCTCTTTCCCCTCAATGCGGCAGTGCATGTCGCGCCATTCGCCGACGTCTTTGGTGCCGTTGATGTAGTAGTCGGCTACGTTCATGCCTCCTGTGTAGGCGGTCATGCCATCGATGATGACAATCTTCCGGTGGTCTCTCGTGAAGACATGGTTGATCCAGGGAAACCTGATGGGGTCGTACTCGAAGATCTCGATGCCTTTTGAGCGAATGTCTCTTAAATGCCGCCTTTTCAATGGGCGGTTGTTGGAGTCGTTGCCAAAGCCGTCGAAAAGAGCACGCACCTCCACGCCTTCGGCCGCTTTTTGGGCGAGCACGTCGAAGAGCATGCTGGCGATGGAGTCGTTGCGGAAGTTGAAGTACTCCAAATGGATGCTGTGGCGCGCCTGTCGGATGGTGTGGAAGAGGTCGTCGAATTTCTCCTGGCCGCTTTTCAGTAGCACGATGGAGTTGTTGTCGGAGAAACTGACACCGAGTTGCCGCATGCCTTGGAGCATCAGCGAGTCGGCGCTTTGCCCGGAGGCTGATGTACAAAAGCACAGGAGTATGTGTGCGACGAGTATTCTCATTTTTGACTTACAGTTCGTGCAATGCTTTCAAATCATACAGCGATAGTGGTCGACGATGCCCAGCAGGTGTCTGTCTTGGTCGGCAACGAGCACGGTGTGAATCTTGTGTTCTTGCATCAGCCGTTGAATTTCTGTGATTTTTGTCAATGGCCCCACGAGCTTGGGCGCTTTTGTCATGATGTCGCTGACGGTTTTGTTGAAAAACTCTTCTTGCCATTTTTCCATCGCCCTGCGGATGTCGCCGTCGGTGATCAGCCCTTTGATCGTACCTTCTCGCATGGCCACGCCCAGGCCGAGCTTCCCTTTGCTCACATGGATAATGGCTTCTCCCAGGTGCATCTCGGGCGTTATGACCGGCAGGTTCTCGGTCGTCATGACATCTTGTGCTGTGGTCAGCAGCCGTTTCCCCAATTCTCCGCCGGGGTGGAACTGTGCAAAGTCCTTGGGCCTGAAATTACGGAGGGTCATCAGGGCGATGGCTATGGCGTCGCCCATGGCTAGCGCGGCGGTTGTGCTGCTGGTTGGGGCGAGGTTAAGCGGGCAGGCTTCTTTTTCCACCGCTACCTGGATGTGGACGGTGCTGTATTTGGCCAGCAACGATGCCGGATTGCGGCTCATCGAGACAATGGGGATGTTCATGTGGAGTATGGTGGGCAAAAAGCGCAGCAGCTCATCGGTCTGTCCTGAGTTGCTCAGGGCAAGCACGACGTCGTCGGCTGTCATCACGCCTAAGTCGCCGTGAAAAACGTCCAATGGATTGATGAAAAAGGCCGGTGTGCCCGTGCTCGACAGGGTGGCCGCAATTTTTGCACCAATGTTACCGCTTTTGCCTACACCGGTCACAATCACTTTTCCTCGGCAATGATAGATCAGGTCGATGGCTTTGTCAAAGTTCTCGTCCAGCTGGGGGATGAGGGCAAGGAGTGCTGCCGCTTCATCTTTGAGGCACTGGATGGCATAACTTCTTACCTTGGAGGTGTTTTCTTCTGATGCACTCATTTTCTTTGATGTCTTTAATTTCGCGGTGAATATCTTATTGAAAATTTTGTTCAAATGGTGTCTAGCGATGTCTTTAATTACTCGACAAGGCTTTTGACCACCTCTTCCAACTTGTTTAGCTCCAGCATGTTGGGGCCGTCGCTCAGGGCATGGTCGGGACTCGGGTGCACCTCGAAGAAAAAACCGTTGGCACCGAAGGCGCGGGCCGCCAATGCCATGGCTGGCACAAACTTGCGGTCGCCCGAGGTGCTGCCCTGTCCGGCACCGGGACGTTGTACGCTGTGCGTACAGTCCATGATGACGGTAGGAACGATTTCCCGCATGTCGGCAATGTTGCGAAAATCGACAACCAAGTTGTTGTAGCCAAAACAATTGCCACGTTCCGTCAGCCACACTTCTTTTGCGCCGGCCTCGAAAGCTTTTTCAACAGGATACTTCATGTCGACACCGCTGAGGAACTGGGCCTTCTTGATGTTCAGCGTGCGTCCCGTGCGGGCAGCGCTGACCAGCAGGTCGGTTTGGCGGCAAAGGAAGGCGGGGATTTGGAGGATGTCTGCCACTTGGCTGGCCGCGCCGGCTTGCCAACTTTCGTGGATGTCGGTCAAAATCTGCAGGCCGAATTCCGTTTTGATGTCTGCCAGCATCTGCAAGCCTTTCTCGATGCCGGGGCCTCGGTAAGAATGGATGGAGGTGCGGTTGGCTTTGTCGAATGACGCCTTGAAGATGATGGTTGTACCTAGGCGGCGGTTCAGGCCTGCCACTTTTTGCGCCACCTCCCTGAGTATTGCCGGCGATTCAATGACGCAGGGGCCGGCGATAAACGTAAAGCCTTTGTTGTTCGTATCCATCTCTGTCTCGATTATTGTTGCAAAGGTATGAAAAACCGTTGAAACGGCAAAAAAATAGCGGCGATTTGATGGGGAAGTGTAAAAAAAACGTCTTTTTCTTGCTCTTTATCGGAAAACGGCTTATCTTTGCCGCGTGAAAAAGACACATTGGGCTCTAAACACCCCTAAAAATGGTGGAAGCAGGTGTCAAAACAGGTAGGAATCAACATTTATTTTTAATCAATTTAAGTCGTATTTTAATCAATTTTAATCAAATTTTAAGTCATGAAAAAATTATTGACAACTTTTGTCGTTGCCATTCTGGCAACAGTGAGTGTGAAGGCGCAGGTTTACGTCGGTGGCGGTGTCGGGTTTGCTAGCATCGACGATGAGACAACCTATAAGATCGTGCCGGAAATCGGCTATTCGCTCAATCAAAACTGGGCATTGGGCATCTCCTTGGGCATCTCCAAGGGGCCGGCTGTATTTGGACTGGATTCCGATTGGGCCGAACAAATAGAGGTGACCCCGTATGCACGCTACACCTTCTTCCGCTCAGGCGATTTCAGCGTCTTCTGCGACGGTGTATTCCAATACAGAAGCTACAAGGCAGATGGGGAAGGCATCGGGCATAGCATCGGCATCGGAGTGATGCCGGGATTGGCCTACAATGTGAGCAAGTTCACTTTTGCCGCTCACGTCGGCTATCTGGGATACTCAAACTTTAAGCCGAAATATGGCAATGGCGTTGATGCCTTCGGCTTGGCACTCGACGGCAGAAGCATCACGGTTGGCGCTTATTACAACTTCTAAAGGAAGTGTTTTCTGTTTCTAAAAAAGCGTTTTCTATCAAAACCGAAAATCATTCGAGGCGCTGGAGAGCTTTTCCTGCGCCTCGTTTCTTACTCTCCTACCATTTCGCCTCTCTTGTCCGCATATTTCTTGCTTTTCACTTCCCTTTTCAGCCTAAAATCCCTATTCTAAAATCTAAAAAAAGAGGAAAAACTGCCTTTAAATTCAATAAAAGAGGAAATAAACGACCTTAAAAAACTGGTGCGCTCCAAGAACCTCGTCCGCAGTGCATCACGCGCATTGTGAGGAAAACTGCCTCAAAAACTAGCTTGGATTCCATGATTCCCGTCCAAAGGTATGACGTGTGTGATGTTTTTGAGGCATGTTTACACCTTGAAATGCTATATTTCAATTGTTTTTAATATACAATAATATATTTATTTTGTATGTTTGTGTATAAATTTGTAAAATTTAACATAAAAAGTTCGTTTATTTACAAATAGATTTGTATTTTTGCAGTCGAATACTAGATGAAACGTATGTTGAGCCCCCTGGCTTGGAGGCAAATTGTTCTTATATATCGTGAAAAATCTGATATGGGGATGAAACTCACAAAAATCAGTCTCCCTGACCATTTCAGAATGTAAAACAAGACTTTTTAAACTCTCTGTTATAAAGTATTTATTTTATTTTATTTTACTTTATTTTACTTAAACTTCTTTATTTATCACTCCGGCGTTGTGAAACAGCTGGAGTTTTTCATTCCACTCGCCTCCAGTGTTCGTGGAATTCCCGGTCGGCTGATGGGCTGCAAAGGTGGTCGCCCCCCCCCCCAATCTACACCGTCGAATTTTGATGCTAAAACCAATTATTGAAGCAACCTGCAAACGTCTCCGCTAATTTTTGAGCCCAAACCGGGGCTCCGTCCCACTCTTGTTTGCTAAAAATACAAATTTGTATACCCAATAATCATAAATTAAGTATATATATATGGTGATTCTTAGGACTTTAAGTGATTTTCATCTCATTGCAAAACTTTTTTGTAAAAAATCCAATTTTATATTTGTTCTAGTCGAAATTTATCCTTATCTTTGCAAAACATAACGAAAACAGAATAGAATATGAAGTCTAACGATGCTTATTCACGACTGGTGGAACACGGCGTAAAGCCTTCTGTACAGCGTTTGGCAATCATGGATTATTTGCTGACACATTTCACGCATCCTACGGTTGACGACATTTACAAGGCGCTGCATCCAATTATCCCGACACTGAGCAAAACTACTGTCTACAATACGCTCAGGCTGTTCGCGGACCATCATGTGGCACAGATGATTTCTGTGGACGACCATCACATCTGCTACGATGGAGACATGTCGCCCCACGCACACTTCTATTGCAACCAGTGCGGAAGGATCCATGACTTGCAGTTGACAACCACTCCACAGGCAGACCAGAGGTTCTTGCAGGAGGGACATCTCGTGGACATGGTGCAGGTCTACTATCGAGGCATTTGCAAGGAATGCCGAAAGCAAGGCAAGACGAACTGATACTTAACAATATCTTACAGAAACATTAAAAAACAAAAACATTATGAAGAAAAAATTTATTTGTACCGTATGCGGTTACATCCACGAAGGAACTGAGGCACCAGAACAGTGCCCCATCTGCAAGGCTCCGGCTAGCAAGTTCAATGAAATGAAAGAAGGTGAAGAGGCTGCCTATGCCACCGTGCACAAAATTGGCGACGGAAAGCCCGAAGGCGTGAGCCAGGAAATGATTGAGGACTTGCGCAACCACTTCAACGGCGAGTGCGGAGAAGTAGGCATGTATCTGGCAATGAGCCGCCAGGCAGACCGCGAAGGCTATCCTGAAATCGCAGAGGCCTTCAAGCGCTACGCCATTGAGGAGGCAGAACATGCCAGCAAATTCGCCGAATTGCTGGGAGAGTGTGTATGGGACACCAAGACAAACCTCGAAAAACGCGCCGCGGCAGAGGCAGGGGCATGCGAAGACAAGTTCCGTATCGCTAAAAATGCCAAGGCTGCCGGATTCGACGCCATCCATGACACCGTCCACGAAATGGCAAAGGACGAGGCACGCCACGGCGCAGGATTCGCAGGACTCTTGAAGCGCTATTTCGGGAAATAAGCAACAAGGACATTATAATTTGTTCATGGAGGTCGGAAGAAGTCAACTTTTCTCCCGACCTTTTTTAATTGTATTTGGCCGGAAAAAGGCTGGAAGCAAGAAAGTGCCGGCGTTTTACACAACGCCGCCGACTGACGCTGTCGTCGCCAGCGAAAATGATGTAGGGGATTGACAACGTTGTACTCCATTTTTTTATGCCAGTAGCGTGTCATACATGTACTCTGGCTTGAAACAAGCTAGGCAATAGGCAATTTCCATACGGGTTGTAGGGCTCCAAGCACAATCCAACGAATAGGGCTATGTCTGTGTGGACGATGCGTAAGCATTTTGTTTCAGCTAGGGGTATTCTTTGATATGCAAAGAAACCCTCAGTTTTCAGTACATTTTTTAAGTAACGGAATGTCATGGATGTCACTTTATGATACCCATGACCTGGATTTCTCAGGCTTTAAGCCCAGGCAGGCTTATATTCTACTTTTTATTTTCAACAAAACTTTTGAAATTACGGTTCTATATATGTTATGAGTTTTACGTTTTTTAGTTGTCGCATATTCAAATTTGTGAAAGACGCTGATACGATCTTTTTTGTGCAAGTAAAGCTCATTGTTTTTAGAGTTTTGTATCGGGTGGGAATCTGGGAATAGAAGAAGCGAGATGTGGCAAAAAGCTACATCTCGCTACGTTATGATGAATAATTTTCTTTTTTAGAAGGAAATTTATTCTCCTTGTTCCATTTTTGCCCTCAATTCTGCCAATGCGTCAAGGTCGCCAAGTGTGGTGCTGGCTGCAATGTTGTTGATTTGCATGCCGTCCTCTTTTTTCGCACTTGTTTTGCGGGCTGTTTTCTTCACCTCTTCTTTTTCTTCTTCGAAGGTGCGGCTGTGTGAGAGGATGATACGCTTGGTTTCTTTCACAAATTCAATGACTTTGAATTCGAGCTCTTCGCCTTTTTGTGCTTGAGAACCGTCCTCTTTTACAAGGTGTTTCGGCGTTGCAAATCCTTCTCCTCCTTCGTTGAGGATGATTACTGCGCCTTTGTCCATCAGGTCTGTGATTTTTCCAGTGTGTACTGAACCTGGTGTGTAAAGCGTCTCGTAGGTGTCCCATGGATTGTCTTCCAATTGCTTGTGACCCAGTGAGAGGCGGCGGTTTTCTTTATCGATCTCAAGTACGATAACCTCAATTTCCTCGCCTTGCTGTGTAAATTCAGATGGGTGTTTTACTTTCTTGGTCCAAGAGAGGTCGCTGATGTGGATGAGGCCGTCAACGCCTTCTTCCAGTTCGACGAAGATGCCGAAGTTAGTGAAGTTGCGTACTTTTGCCACATGCTTGCTTCCAATAGGATATTTTTCTTCGATGCTTTCCCATGGGTCTGCCTTGAGCTGCTTGATGCCTAGGGACATCTTGCGCTCTTCGCGGTCGAGTGTGAGAATAACGGCTTCTACTTCGTCGCCCACGTTGAGGAACTCTTGGGCAGAGCGCAAGTGCTGGCTCCATGACATCTCGCTAACGTGGATGAGGCCTTCAACGCCCGGTGCGATTTCAACGAATGCACCATAGTCTGCCAATACAACAACTTTTCCTTTTACATGATCGCCCACTGCCAAATTGGTGTCCAGAGCATCCCATGGGTGTGGTGTGAGTTGTTTCAAACCGAGTGCAATGCGTTTCTTCTCATCGTCGAAGTCGAGGATGACGACATTGATCTTCTGGTCGAGTTGTACCACTTCGTGCGGGTCGCTGACACGTCCCCAAGAGAGGTCGGTGATGTGAATGAGTCCGTCAACACCGCCGAGGTCGACGAAGACGCCGTATGAAGTGATATTCTTAACGGTTCCTTCGAGGATTTGTCCTTTTTCGAGTTTACCGATGATTTCTTTTTTCTGTGCTTCCAGCTCGGCCTCAATGAGCGCCTTGTGAGAAACAACAACGTTGCGGAATTCCTGATTGATCTTAACGATTTTGAATTCCATCGTTTTTCCTACAAATACATCGTAGTCGCGGATAGGATGTACGTCAATTTGACTTCCGGGCAAGAATGCTTCGATGCCAAACACGTCAACAATCATACCGCCTTTTGTACGGCACTTGATGTAGCCTTGTACAATCTCTTCTTTCTCCAGAGCTTCGTTAACACGATCCCAGCTCTTGCTCATGCGCGCTTTCTTGTGAGAAAGCAGCAGCTGTCCTTTTTTGTCTTCTGGGTTTTCTACATAAACCTCTACTTTGTCGCCAACCTTCAGGTCTGGATTGTAGCGGAATTCTGATGCAGAAATAATACCGTCGCTCTTGTAGCCGATGTTGACAATCACTTCTTTCTTGTCAACAGAAATAACGGTTCCTTCAACGACCTGATGCTCGTTTACTTTGTTCAGCGTCTCATCATACGCTTTTTGCAAGTCTTCTACGGCGATACTTGCATGCCCGCCATTCTCGAATTCTTCCCAATTGAAGTCCTGTAATGGCTCTACATTTTTAAAGTTAGACATAATGTAATTAATTAAATTTATAACGTTAGACTTTATGATAGTATAAAATCGGCTGCAAAATTACATAAATAAATTGAATTTCAAGCATTTCGGTCGAATATTATATGTGAAATTAATGGTAATTAACATTGTTTTGTGAAAATTGCCGAGTACTTTTACAAAAACTTATTGTAAATTTGAACTTGCTAGTTGAATTGGAAAAGTCTTATTTAATGTTTTTTTTGTTAAATATTCTTAATTTTTGTTTGGTTTTACGGGGTTTTTGCGTCTATTTATTGTTAAAGGGCGAAAATGGAAAGAATTGCATTTGAACAGCGAGCCCGCACGTGGCGCGAGAAGGCTTACAGCGTGAGCCGAGGCTGCGGGGCGGGCAGGGAC
>ONQK01000099.1 GCA_900319895.1 uncultured Prevotella sp.
ACATCTATCGGCAGATAAACATTCGTGTGTTGGACGCCTCTCACTTGAGAATCTCCTATAGCAAAAGAATGTCCACCGGCTTTTTTTAGCTTTGGAACGTAGACGCTTTCCACTAAATGATAGCCACCGCTAAAAACATACTCTCCAACCGTTTCCAAATTCAGCAGATTGAGGACTTTCAGAGAGGCAAAGGCATCGCAGACGCCACCGCCGTTGTAAAACGATTCATTGCCCACCGTTGTCAGATTCGGCAGATTGAGGGTTTCCAGATTTTGGAAAAACATCACGCCACCACCCCCGTTGAAAAACGAAAGTTCGCCAACTGTCGTCAGATTCTGCATCGTGATGCCGACCACACTGTGACAAAGCACCACACCGTCATTGTTATTGCCACCGCTACCACTGCCATTACAGCAAACTTCGTCTCCTACTTCTGTCACAGGATAGGTCAGACCTTCGTGGGTCACTTCGTTGATGATCCAATGGATGGCGATGTCGCCCACCGACATTGTTCCTTCCCTCAAGGATTTCACCACGGCGTGATGGGGCGTTCCATCAGGGTTCTTGTACAAGTCGAACTCGCCCTGGAAAGAGTTTCTCACATTGCCAACCTCTTTCTGGTAATAAATGAGGAAATGGTACGGTTTTTGTATCTGTACTCCATTTTCGTCGGTGTCAGAATAAGAATCATTCATTTCATAATATTCAATGTCCTTGATTTCCGTCGGACGTTGTGCGAAGTCTTGCAGGCAGGCATCCAATTGTTCTTTTTTAAGCCTTTGCTTTGCCCAACGCTTCCATACCGTTACGTTGCTTTCCAGCAACTCGTTTTTCTCCACAACGACATTGCTTTTGTAGAGTGTCTGCGCCCGTGCCCCCACGACTATCGCGAAGAGGGCGATGATGAGTAGAATTTTTTGTTTCATTTTTTCTGTTTCATTAGTTTTGTATCCGTTTCATTTACATGTTCATTACATGGCAGAGTTTGAATTGCCTGAATTCTATTTTATTCTAAAATCTGTGGCAAATATACGGCAAAAAACATTAACAAAAAAAAAAAAAAAAACGTTAAATATTTTGAATTTATTAAAGAAAATTAAGGGAAATTGAGAAAAAGAGCCTCTTTTCAGGGGAAAAGAAGCAATAAAGAGGGCGAAAGGAAGGAGCAAAAGCAAGAAAAAAGAAAAAAAAGGGGGAAAGAAAGAAAGAAAGAAAGAAAAGAAGAATGAAGAAAAAGGAGAGGAAACCTTTTTTCAGGCGGAATTTGCTACAGCTCATCCTTCTTTTTCCGCTTGAGCCATGCCTTCAAGCGTTTGTAGCCTTCGACCCCGAGAATGGTGAGGCCTCCGTATTGGAAGGTTTTCGCCAGTCCGAAAAAGACGACGAAGAGCACTCCTTTGGCTTCGGCACTGACAGGCAGCAGGAACTGTGCTCCCGAGAGGATGTAGAACGGGATGCACAATACAAGTACAGTAACCCCCGTCCTGAATGATTGTTTCTGAAGCCATTGCTTGATGCACAACAATGCTTTTTTCATACTTTCACTTTTCGCGGTTAGAAAATCGACTCTTCGGCTTTTGTGGTCAATAGTTCCAATGCTTTCATTCCCATGACGGAGTTGCCTTTCTCATTGAGCCGCGGGCTCCACGCCGCCACGGCATAGCGCGAGGGATAGATGGCGGCGATGCCTCCGCCCACACCGCTTTTGCCCGGCAGCCCCACCAGATAGGAATAGTCGCCGGCTTCGTTGTAGAATCCGCAGGTTTGCATAATAGCATTGATTCTTTTGATTTGCGAGGAAGAGAGGTTGATGCCGGCATGCTGGAACGGCTGGCTGTGGTTGGCAAAGTTGAGAAAAGCCTGTGAAAGCTGCTGGCATGTCATTTCGATGGAACACATCACGCAATAGATGGTTAGTACTTTTTCTATGTCGTTCTCAATGTTTCCGTGGTGTTTGAGCAGGTTCGTGATCGCTGCATTGAGGAACCCTGTCTCCCTTTCGGAATGCGCCACCCCGATGTTGTAATTGATAAATTGACTTCCACAAAGCGACCTCACGAAGTCCAGGAACTGCCGTTCCGGGTTTTTGAGGTGGGATGTCAAAATGTCTGCCATGACGATGGCGCCGGGATTGATAAACGGATTTCTCGGGATGCCGTTTTCCATTTCAAGCTGTATGAGCGAGTTGAATGCCGAGCCCGACGGTTCCTTTCCCATGCGTTCCCACAATTTGTCGCCTTCCAGGCTGAGGCATGCCGCCAACATGAAGACTTTCGATATGCTTTGTATGGAGAACAGCGCGTCGGTGTCGCCTGCCGAAAAGACTTGGCCGTCGGTCGTGCTAATGCACATGCCGAACTGGTCGGGATTTACCTCTGCCAATGCGGGGATGTAATCTGCCTGTTTCCCTATTTTCGCATACGGTTGAATGTCTTGTATAATGCTTTCGATGATGCTTTGGTAGTCAATATTTTTCATTTTCTCATTCTTTTAATGTTCATTTTTGATAAGACGGCGCGCAAATTCGATGATGGTGTCGATGCCTCTTGTACGGTCATCTTCATTGAGCCCTACGAAAAAATCCGGGTCGATGCCGAACTCCGTGGACTGCTTTTGCGCGTCGAACATCGGGCATGCCGAGAAACGGACGCTCCACCCGTTGGGAAGTTCGCTGCTAAAAGGCATCCCCGCACCGCCACCGGTGCGGTCGCCGACAATTGTGGCATTGGGACAACACTTCAAGTACTTAACAAACTCATTGGCAGCACTGTAAACTGCGCGATTGGTCAGCACCACAACTTTTTTCTGCCACCTGATGCCCTTGGATGGCTTTAAATGCTGTTCTTGCATTGCCGAGAAGTCGTTGTGCCCTTTCCCCGTTTTGTGTTGCATATAGCCAACATGCAGCTTTTCGTTGGTAAACCGTGCGGCGAGCTGCTCGGCCGAGGTCAGCGCGCCCCCGCCGTTGTCCCTGATGTCCACTATCAGGCCGTTGCATGCCATAAAATGGAAGAGTATTTCGTCCAAATTGCCCTCGCCGAAGGTGTTGCTGAACGAGCCGCAATACAGATAGCCGATGTTGTCGTCCAAAATTCTGTATCTCATGCCTGCGGCAATCCGATAGCCGGTTCCGAGGTAGTTTTGTTGGACGGAATGGCTGAAATTGGCAGGAAAGTCCTCATGCCAGGACCAGTTTCTTGCCAAGTCGAAACTTGATGCGAGATTGACGTGCCCGTCGCGCAGCTCGGACAGCATGTTCCCCAGCACCTCGAAAAGCTGCGCATTGCTCATACCCTGATCAACCTGCCGGCTATAGCGTTCATGCACCTCGTCCCAGTCCACGCCCAACTCTTTCTGTTTGTAGTCAAAAAAGCAATAGTGTTCATCCATGATTTTCCACAATGCCTCAAAATTTCCCCTAGGATTGTTTTCATGCTCTTTTTCATCAATACATGCGGCAAAAAGGAGCATCGTCATCAAAAGAATTCCTGTTTTTTTCATGGATTGGAAGTTGAAGTGAATAATTTCGGGGCTATCCCCACTACAAACGCATGCGAATAGCTATGATACTTCAGGTTGTTGGCCTTGGCTTGTTGAAAATTGCCCAAATAACCGATACGTAGGCATGATTTGGCAAGCGGGATGTCTATCGTCAGCATTTGCCGCACCGATGGCGTGTTGAAAGGCGAGGTGAAAACAATATTGTGGTCGTAGTTACCACGCGAAAAGATTTCGTAATACGACTGTCCGTAATGTGGCGAGAACATGGCTCCCACCAATGGGAACGCCACCTCATAACGCACGTTCCAGACCGCGTCTTTTATTTTGAAGAAGTAGGTTGCAACACCCGAGGTCGCGACATTGAGGCTTGTTTTCAGCTGAACAGGATTGTTGCCGTTTCGGGTGCTATACAGCACGCCCAAGTTGGCTTCAATGCCGCCGCCCCCCTCCACCAGCAGTTTTTCGTCTAAAAACGTCCATCTCCGACGCATGGCAAACTGGAAATTATAGCTGCCGGCAAGGAAGTTGGCATTTCCCACCTTGTTTTTTGCCATTGCCAGTGCACCATGGTGGCTGAAACTCCGGTCCCATCGCCAATCTTTTTTGAGGACCATCGTCCGGTTTGCCATGAAGCCGACTTCGGTACCTTGGTATTTTTCGGGCGAGAGATAGGTGTCGAGCAAATTGATGCAACCAACCGACAACATCACAGAACGCTGCTCGCCACTGCAGAGAATGCCGTCGCCGGGCTCTTGTGCCTTTGCGGAATTAGCCGTCAACAGACAAAGCAATATGTTAATCCAAATCCTCATTGGCAAACAAATTGAGCTGTCCTGTCATCTCATCAATGTTTTGGTTAACATGATGATGGCTTGCTGGATCTTCACCTAAGACTGGTGCACTCGCATGGTCTGGAAATTCTGTCAAGTCATTCGCGCCCAGTTCATTTTCACGTCCATTCTCCCCGGCAGGTAGCTCTTCAACCTCCGGCTCGGGGAAACGCAGCGGCTCGAGTTCCTCCACTTTTGAGACGGCATAATTCGTCAGGCGCTTTCCATTGGCCTTAAATCCTTTGACACCCACAAACTGCTCGGCATCCATCTCCAATGGTGCGCGCTGATGGTCACGTCCGCCAAAGGTGACAAGCAGGCGTGGGAACACCTCTTTTGAGAGGCACAACAAACGGTTTTGAGGATTTTCGCCCAGGAAACTCTGGTGGCGTTTTGTCGCCTCCATGGTAAAACGTTTAAGGTAGGGGCTTCCTTTCTGGTCTTCGTTGATGACTACTGCCGTCCACACCTTCGCCGGATCCCATTTCTCGATAACAGCGATGTTGTCTTCGTAATGGTTGTTGACATCGAAGTTGGTAATATAAAACTCGCCATTGTCCAACACCACGAGAATGCTGTCGTTATCGGCAAACTCGCCCAGCAACCGCCCGTGTTCGTCGTAGTTGAGCCGGTTTACGTCCGGGTCAAACCACACTTTTCTTCCTCCCAGTGTCGAATGGCCTTGACTCTTAAGGCCTATCCGGTGAACAGGCAGGTTGGTCAACACGTTTCCTTGCGCCGACTTATTTTTAATCAAGACTTCCGAAAAGTCCTTTTCCATGAACAGTTTCTTGCGCTTGCTACTTTGTTCGAAAGTTATTTTGACGATTTCCGCTTCTCCATTCGGATTGGCTGTGAAATAGAACAGGCGCGTGCCCTCTTTTCCTTGCGTGAGATTGTATTCTCTGTCGCGGATGACCGAGGTTATGGTGCATCGTTTGATGTAATACCGGCCTTTCTTCCCATCACGGTAGATGACGTTGTAGACCGTGCGTTTATCGTTCTTCTTGAATACCTGGACGTACTGGATTCCCGTACCCACGAAAATCTTGTCCGCCACTTTCACCACTTTATACCTGCCGTCCTTAAAGAACACGATGATGTCGTCAAGGTCGGAACAGTTGCACACGAACTCGTCTTTCTTCAAGCCCGTTCCGATAAATCCTTCCCGTTCATTGATGTACAGTTTCTGATTGGCTTCCACAACCTTCACTGCCTCAATCGTGTCAAAGTTCCGGATCTCCGTCCTGCGCGGATGCTCTGCGCCGTATTTGTCTTGTATGTATTTAAACCATTTAATGGTCACTTTGGTCATGTTCTTCAAGTCGTTGTCGATGTCGGCAATTTCTTCCTCAATGCGCGCCATCAACTCGTCTGCCTTGTCTTTGTTAAATTTCAAGATACGCTGCATCTTGATTTCCATGAGCTTCAGGATGTCATCTTTCCTCACTTCCCTTATAAATTGTGGATAATAGGGGGTCAGACGTTCGTCAATATGTATGCACGCCTCATCCATGCTCTTGGCTTGCTCAAATTCCTTGTCCTTATAGATCCGCTCCTCGATGAAAATCTTCTCCAGCGAGGCAAAAAACAGTTGTTCAAGCAATTCGGCTCTACGGATTTCCAGTTCTTTGCGCAACAATTCCTTCGTCCCATCAACGGAATGACGCAAAACGTCGCTGACGGCCAAAAACTGGGGCTTGTTGTTCTCGATGACACAGCAATTCGGCGAAATGCTGACTTCACAATCAGAAAAGGCATACAGCGCATCAATGGTCTTGTCCGAAGAGATGCCTGGCGCCAAATGCACTTGAATCTCGACCTCGGCGGCTGTCAATTCCTCCACTTTACGCGCCTTGATCTTACCCTTTTCAATGGCCTTCGTGATGCTTTCTGTCAGTGTGCCGGTTGTCTTTGAAAACGGTATCTCGCGGATGACCAGCGTCTTGTTGTCTAGTTTTTCGATTTTTGCCCGAACCTTAAGCGTTCCGCCGCGCAACCCGTCGTTATACCGGGAGACATCAATAGAGCCGCCTGTCGGGAAGTCGGGGTACAAATTGAAGTCTTCGCCCCGCAAATAGGCGATGGCTGCCTCGCAAATCTCATTAAAATTGTGGGGCAAAATCTTGGAGCTCAACCCAACGGCAATGCCTTCGGCACCTTGTGCCAAAAGCAACGGGAACTTGGCGGGCAGGGTGATGGGCTCTTTATTGCGCCCGTCGTAACTGAGCTGCCATTCCGTCGTCTTGGGATTAAACACCACGTCAAGGGCAAATTTGCTCAGACGGGCCTCAATATAGCGTGGAGCCGCCGCGCGGTCACCCGTCAAGATGTTCCCCCAGTTTCCCTGATGGTCGATCAGCAGCTCTTTTTGCCCCATCTGCACAAGGGCGTCGCCGATTGAAGCGTCGCCGTGAGGGTGGAATTTCATGGTTTCACCCACGATGTTGGCAACCTTATTGAGCCTGCCATCATCCATGCGCTTCATGGTATGCAAAATACGGCGCTGGACAGGCTTCAGCCCATCTGCCAGATGCGGCACGGCACGCTCGAGGATGACATAACTGGCGTAGTCGAGAAACCAACTTTGGTACATCCCGCTCAAATGGTGAACGGCGGCGGCATCAAAACGGTCGACGGGCTTGTAGTCAGAATGCCCCTCTTGGTCGAATTCTCCGCTGTCGACCGTTTCCAGCCCTTCGTTTTCGGCTTGTGTATCACTTTGGTTGGCGAATGCCTCGTCTTTCATCTCCTCGTCCATGATCTATCTGCTTTGGTTGATTAATTTCATGCAAATGTACAAAATTATCCTGAACTTCAGAAATATTTTTATCGAAACACACGATTTCCACTACCCTTTCGGGAGTCTATAGCCTTGATTTCAAACGAAAGGCTCCAAAAAAGACATGAAAATGTGACCAAGTCTGTAAAAAAAATCGTAATTTTGTTCTCTAACGTAGTTTTCTGCGCCTCTTCAGCGTCTAACAAATGTATAAACCAAATAAAACCATAAAAAAATGAAACGAAATTTTGTCATACTCATCTTCTCGCTTGTGGCAGTACTGGGCACACAGGCACAACTACTCTACAAAGTCTCCGGCAATGGACTTCAAAAGCCTAGCTACCTCATCGGCACGCACCATCTGGCAAAGTCCAGCCACATCCATCAAATCAGCGGACTTAAAGAAGCACTTGAGGCCTGCGAGCAAATTTATGGGGAAATCGTCATGGAGGAAATGACAAATCCGGAAAACCTGCAAATGGTACAAGAAGCCATGATGATGCCACAAGGAAAAACGCTGCGCTCGCTACTCAGCCCGCTTGAATTGGTGCAGCTCAACGCATTTCTGAAAAACTTAATGGGCGTTGACTTCACACATCCCGCCGTTGCACAGCAATTCGACGCGCTCACACCACAAGCACTGGTCACACAGTTCCAAGTGTTGATTTTCATGAAAAACCATCCGGAAGACTTCGACCCCAACAACCAATACGACACCTATTTCCAGACTTATGCCAAGCAAAACGGCAAGCCCGTCGGAGGGCTTGAGACACTCGAAGAGCAGATCAACATCCTCTACAAAGGCTATTCACTGGAACGGCAAAAAGAGCTCCTCGTCTGTTTGGTGCAACACGCTGACTTCATGGACAACATGCTCATTGAACTCACCCGCGCCTTCTATTCACAAGACATCGGAAAAATGCAAGCCATCTTTGAAGAAAAAATAGGCAACAGCTGCGACTCAACGCCGGCCGAAGACGCATTGCTCATTTACAACCGAAACGCCAATTGGATGAAGAAGGTGCCACATGTCATGGCGGAAAAATCAACCTTATTTGCCGTGGGGACAGCCCATCTTTGGGGAGAAAAAGGCATGTTGCAACTCCTCCGGAATGCAGGCTACCAAGTAGAGGCGGTAAAATGAAGACAGCTATTTTGCAGCTCGTCGAATGACGGGCAAAGGCGACAATGAT
>ONQK01000100.1 GCA_900319895.1 uncultured Prevotella sp.
CTCCAAATAGGTTGCCTCATGATAAAGGGTGGACACGTGTTTTATGCTTTTATGCAGGTTGCGCATATAGCGTGTGTCGCTGCAATAGGCATAAGAGCGAGGGGGGGCAGCCGGAATGACGAGACGGCTATTTTCTATCACTGTCCCATCGTCAAGCACCCAGTCTTTTCCGGCCTTAATGTTATTTATTTGGCAAACAGGAATGTCATAAAAATCTATCATTTCCCTTCGGATGTGTGGCAATTTCGGCCTTTCTTGAAAAAGGAATCCGGCACAAGGCGTGCGGTGCTCCAATGGGATGGTTGATACCGTAACGCTACGATCTTCATAAATCGTTTCCGTTTTTCGCGTGTCAAGTGCATGAAAAACGATTTTATATTCAAGATGGGGGCAAAAAGTCTGGAGTTGCAGATTTAAAATTGCCTCAAAACCCTTTGGGGCATAGATATGCAATGGTGCCGTGCGCCCCAACAACCCAAAAGAGCTGATCAGTCCTATCAATCCCAGGCAATGGTCGCCATGTAAGTGTGAAATAAAAATGGCAATGATCTTGAAGAAATGGACCTTCGAGCGTCGCAACTGCACTTGCGTCCCTTCTCCACAATCAATCATGAAAACCTTGTCGTGAATCTCCACGAGTTGTGAGGATGGATGGTGGCGCAAGGTCGGCACAGCACTCCCACAGCCTAAGATATGTAGCCTGAACGGTTCCACGCTATTCTCCAAATTCTTGTTCCTGCAGACTTTCAATATGCTTTGCCTCGTCCCAAAGCGCGTCCATTTCCTCCAAAGTCATGTCTTTCAGCGCTCTGCCCTCTTGGATCGCGCGTTCCTCAACATGGTTGAACCGACGGATGAATTTCTGGTTGGTGTATTCCAACGCATTGTCGGGATTGAGGTGATAAAGCCTGGCGGCATTGATGACACTGAAAAGGAAGTCGCCGAGTTCTTTCGTCGCTTTTTCTTCATCATTTTTTTGCAATTCCTGCTCGAGTTCATGGAGCTCTTCACGCACTTTGTCCCACACCTGCTCTTTCTCTTGCCAGTCAAAACCGACGTTCCTCACCTTGTCTTGAATACGATATGCCTTTATCAGACTCGGCAGCGAATGGGGCACGCCCGACAGCACCCTTTTATTGCCGTCTTTTTCCTTCAATTTTATCTGTTCCCAATTTTGAAGCACTTGTTTCGCATCGACAGCCTGTTCGAATCCTTCTTTTTTGACATCGGGCGAAGCGGGAGGATAAACGTGCGGATGCCTGAAAATGAGTTTGTCCGCCTCCTGGTTACAGACATCAGCGATGTCAAAATGACCTTCTTCGGAACCGATCTTGGCATAAAACATCACATGCATCATTACGTCTCCCAACTCTTCGCAAATGTGCTTGACGTCATTTTTCAACAACGCGTCACACAGCTCAAACGTCTCCTCAATGGTGTTCGGGCGCAAGCTCTCGTTGGTCTGCTTATGGTCCCATGGGCATTTTTCACGCAAATCGTCAAGCACGTCAAGCAACCTGCCAAAAGCAGCCAATTTCTCCTCTTTCGTATGCATATCTATCTCATTTGAAATCACTTGTTACTGCTTATTTTAAGCAAAATTGATGAAAATCATTGCAAATGTACGCATTTTTCTTTTCTTTTGAGCATTTTACTTGGAATTTTCTCATTGAAATCAAGCTCAAAGGATGTCCATCAATTCTCTTAGCGCTCTAATCTCAATTCCATGATAGTCGGAAGCCCTGAAATCATCATATCTGTTGAAAAAAACAGTGTCAATCCCAACATTTTCAGCGCCTCTGACATCCGTGTCAAGGTTGTCGCCTATCATCAGGACAGACTGCTTGGGGGCGCCGCTCTTCTGAATCGCATACTCAAAAAACAACGGCGACGGCTTGTTGTAGCCGGCCTCCTCACTCAATATAATCGTTTCAAAATATTTCATCAAACCACTGGCCATCAGCTTTTTGTACTGAACTTCTCGAAAACCGTTGCTGCAAATATGCATCCGATAGCCCTTTGACTGCAAATAGTCCATCGCCTCATGAGCCCCGGCAACGACCCCCGGCTTGCAAGAACACAAATCCAAAAACTTGTCACTGACCTCCAAACAATACTTTTCGGTTGGATTGATCCCCTTACCCTGGCTCAAGGGACGGCGAAAACGCTCTATGATGAGCTGGTCTCGCGTGATTTCCCCTTTTGCATACTGCCCCCAAAGTTCAACGTTTACCTTCCAATACGCCTCGTAGAAGATGTCGGGACTGGAAAAATACGCCCCAAAATTGCAATATTCATACAATTCCCGGAGAGCGACAACCGCATTGCCATAGGTGTCGTACAAAGTATCGTCAAAATCGATGAACAAATCGGTATATTTTTTCATAATCAATACATTTTGCCTGACTTCATTTCTAAACCACCTGCAAATTTAACGGATATTTTCAAAACAGCATGACTTGCGGCTGTTTTTTATACCCAACCACCGTCATTTTTTATTCATCGGCAACCAAATTCTTCAGGAATAATCCCACTATTAGTTATTCGTCGGCAACCGGCAAAATATTGTTTCCATCAAAAAGTCGGCAAAAACACTCGCCGGAGAATAAAAATTCTCTCACAATTATCACGCCGTCCGTCATTTTTTCGTATTTTTGCAAAAAATTACACGAAACATTAACACTCATGACCACCGTTGAATACAAACAAATTGGCGCTTTTTCCAGTCAAGACGGTGCCCTGACCGGCATCATCTGGATTGTCAGCTTCGCTTGCTACATCGGCATGTTCTTGAACCAATCGATGCTCATCCCATGTCTGGCGCTGGCACTGCTGAGCCCTTTTTTCGTCGCCTGGCGACTGAAAAAATTCCGTGACAACATTTTCGACGGGAAAATTGACGGGCGTTCCGCTTTCAACTACAGTTTCTTCGTCTTCTTCGGCGCCTCCGTGCTAATGGCAGCAGCCCAATACATTTATTTTGCCTTTCTGGATCGCGGATTTTACCTTGGGCACATCAAGGCCTTGGTCGGCAACGAGAACAATCGGGCATTGCTGAATGCGATGAAGATGACACCTGAGGCCATCGTCAAGGTATACGAGGGGATAACCCCCATCCAACATGCCATTTCCGGGTTCTCACAAAACATTTTCCTGGGCTTCATCCTGAGCATCCCCATCGCCATATTGATGAAAAGAAAACATAATTAATTCACGAAAACGAGACTAAAAACATGGATATTTCTGTCGTAATCCCACTTTTCAACGAAGAAGAGTCGCTCAGCGAACTTTTTGAATGGATTGACCGCGTCATGCTTGCCAACAAATACAGCTACGAGGTGATTTTCATCAACGACGGCTCTACAGACCGCTCATGGGAAGTGATCCAAAGCCTGGCAAAGCAGTCAGAAAACGTCAAAGCCATCAAATTCAGGAGGAACTACGGGAAAAGCCCTGCCTTGTACTGCGGATTTAAAGAGGCACAAGGCGATGTCATCATCACAATGGATGCCGACTTGCAAGATTCGCCCGATGAAATCCCAGCGTTGTACCGCATGGTCATGGACGAAGGCTATGACTTGGTCTCTGGCTACAAACAAAAACGCTACGACCCGCTGTCCAAGACGCTGCCGACCAAATTGTTCAACGCCACAGCGCGTAAAATCAGCGGTATCAAGAACTTGCACGACTTCAACTGCGGATTGAAAGCATACAGAAACGAAGTGGTCAAGAACATCGAAGTTTATGGCGAGATGCACCGATACATTCCCTATCTTGCCAAAAATGCGGGATTCGACAAAATCGGTGAAAAAATAGTACATCACCAGGCACGAAAATACGGAAGTTCCAAATTCATGGGGCTCAACCGCTTTGTCAACGGATATTTAGACCTGATCACGTTGTGGTTTCTCAACAATTTCGGCAAAAAGCCCATGCACGTCTTCGGATTCCTCGGCTCAATCATGTTTTTCATAGGCTTTATTGCAGTGCTGGCATTAGGCATCGACAAGCTATGGGCACTGACACACCATGTACCCCAGCGCCTCATCACGGACTCGCCCTATTTCTACATAGCGCTGACCATGATGATGATTGGCACGCAACTCTTCCTCACCGGATTCATTGGCGACCTGGTCAGCCGGTCGTCAAGTGGGAGGAACGACTATCAAATAGAGAAAAAAATAGGCTTAGAAGACTAGGCGGCAACCTAAAAACATTATTAAAAAAATGCTGAACACCATGATGGCAAACAAAAGACGATTTTTCGGGACAATCTTCCTCCTGTTCCTTGTTATTGCATCCGTATTGATTATCCGGCAAAACAAATCGACACCCTACCAAGTGGCATCAGGAAAAATCTTCGGGACATTTTATCAAGTAATCTATCAAAACGACAACAAACTCGACAAAGAGCTTGAAGACGAACTGCGAAAAATCAACAACGAATTTTCCATCTTCCTCGACGGCTCAACCGTATCGGCCATCAACCAGAACATCAGCCAAGGCGAGTTGACCGACATGTTCTTGGAAGTGCTGAAAATAGCCCAGGAAACCAACAAGGAGACAGACGGAGCCTTCGACATTACGGTAGCACCGCTGGTCAACGCATGGGGGTTCGGATTCCAACAACGGGAAAACATCTCCCAGCAACGCATCGACAGCCTGCTGGAAATCATCGGACAAGACAAGATCAAGCTGGAAAACAGAAAAATCATCAAAGAAAACCCACGGACAATGCTCGACTTCGGAGCCATTGCCAAAGGATACGCCTGTGATGTCATCGGAAGAATGCTGAAAAAAAACGACATCCAAAATTTCATGATTGAGATTGGAGGAGAAATCGTCGTACACGGGAAAAATGCGGAAAATCAGACATGGCGCATCGGTGTCAACAGGCCCGACGACGACCGCTCGGGCACAAGACGCGACCTGCAAACCATTCTGCAAGTGACGGACAAGGCCATTGCAACCAGCGGCAACTACCGTAATTTTTACTACGAAGACGGCAAGAAATATGCACATTCCATCAATCCCAAAACCGGCTATCCGGTCGAACACTCACTACTCTCCGCCACCGTAATTGCCAACAACTGTGCCACGGCCGACGCCTACGCCACCTCATTCATGGTCATGGGCATCGAAAAAGCCAAAAAAGTGTTGGAAAAGCACGGCGAGCTCTCCGCCTTTTTCATCTATGCAGACGAAGAGGGAAACTACAAGACATGGGAGAAAAATCTTGACAAATACAAGGTCAAATAAACCATGTCGACAACTATTTCACAGTGACATTTAGCGATGAACGACCCTAACCTCCTGCTTCAATTCCAGCTCTTCCAAGGGATGAGCACAGAAGACATAGAGCAAATCCTCAAGAATTTCAACCTCAGAAGACTGACTTTGAGCAAGAACAAGCTCTTGTTCAGAGAAGGGGAAAGTTGCGACACTTTGTTTTTGCTCGTCAATGGAAAATTAAAAGCAGTGACCTACGCCCAAAACCACAGCTACCACGTCACGGAAATCCTCCGGCCTCCCTATTCCTTGCAGCCGGAAAGCCTGTTTGGGCTATGGCAGCACTTCACACAAGACGTTTTCACGGCAGACTCTACTGAACTCATCAGCATCGATAAGGCAGAAGTGCGAAAACTCGCCGACCAATACCTCGTTTTCAGACTCAACCTTCTCAACTTGCTCGCCACACGCATACAAAAACTACAAAGACAAACATGGTGGTCGCAAACACTTTCAACCCGGCAACGCATCATCCAATTCATCCGGCAACACATATCCTACCCCGCCGGTGAGAAGTCAATAAAAATCACGATGCAGCAACTCGCCGACGAAATCCATAAAAGCCGCCTCAACGTATCCAGAGAACTCAACAAAATGCAGCAAGAGGAAATCATCAGCATTTCCAGGGGTGTCATCAACATCCCTGCCATAGAACTATTGCTCAATGGATAGACGACGACACGTCGTCTGACGTGACGAGCATCCAAGATGGAAAATACAGCGTTGGCCAAAAACACCTTGCATTACCGAGCATTGTAGGCACGAACCCTCCACTCATCCTGCACCATCTCCCACAGTCTTCCGACATCCTGCCTCTGCGCTCCTTCCACATCCATGGAATGCACTTTATGCCTGAAAACGAAGTTTCAGCCACAATCAATGAAAATGCTTCAACGCTGATGCCGGCACATCATCGAAGACTGAAAACATTTGAACGAATTCTCGAGGCGATAAAATCGCAAGGAACAAAAATTAACGTTTTTTTCCGCAAAAATAAAAAAAAACACGCCATAATATTTTGTAATTTCGCTGAAAGTCAGTAACTTTGCAGCCGCTAATTTAAAAAGATTTGATGAGAAACGACAAAAAAGACAACCAGTATCGCATAAATGAGCAGATACGAGTTAGAGAAGTCCGCATCGTGGGCGACGACGGTTCGACCGTTGTTCCTACGCAGCAAGCATTGGAAATGGCACGCGAAGAAGGAGTTGACCTGGTGGAAATCTCCCCCAACGCACAACCGCCAGTATGTCGGCTCATCGACTACTCCAAGTTCCTCTACCAGCAAAAGAAACGGATGAAGGAAATGAAGGCAAAACAAGTCAAAGTCGAGGTCAAGGAAATACGTTTCGGACCCCAAACCGACGAGCACGACTACCAGTTCAAGCTCAAACACGCCAAGGGATTCCTGGAAGAAGGGAACAAGGTCAGGGCCTACGTCTTCTTCCGAGGACGCTCCATCCTTTTCAAAGAACAAGGCGAAGTGCTCCTGCTCAGATTTGCCAACGACTTGGAGGAAGTGGGGAAAGTAGAAGGAATGCCGTCGCTCGAAGGCAAGAAAATGTTCCTCTACCTGGCACCCAAAAAAGCAGGAATCGCCAAAAAAAGCCAGCAGAAACGAGACAACGAGCGCCGAGAGGCCGAAGCCAAGGAAAGCAGTCAGCAACAAGATGCCAACAACAACAGCGGCAACAACCTGCTAGCCAACGCAAAGATCAGCGTGGAGGCACTCGAGAAGCTCAAAAGCCAAGAACAAGAAGATTAGTGCGTAACGCCGGGTATATGCGTTACCACACCATAAATTATTAATAACAAAAAATTAAAAAACAATGCCAAAAGTAAAAACAAACTCCGGAGCAAAGAAACGCTTCCGTTTCACCGGAACAGGTAAGATCAAACGTCATCGTGCTTACCACAGTCACATCTTGACAAAAAAGACAAAGAAACAAAAACGTAATCTGACACACCAGACCATCGTTGACAAAACAAACATGAAGCAGGTACGCGATTTGCTCTGCCTCCGTTAATCACATCTTAAAAATTAAAAAGGAGAAAAAACTATGCCAAGATCAGTAAATCATGTTGCTTCAAGAGCAAAACGCAAAAGAATACTTAAACTCACAAAAGGCTATTTCGGAGCCCGAAAGAATGTATGGACCGTAGCCAAAAACACCTGGGAGAAAGGTCTCACCTACGCCTACCGCGACCGCCGCAACAAGAAACGCAACTTCCGCGCACTGTGGATCCAGCGTATCAATGCAGCAGCACGCCTGGAAGGAATGAGCTACTCACAGTTCATGGGAGCACTCCACAAGGCAGGCATCGAAATCAACCGAAAAGTTTTGGCCGACCTCGCCGTAAACAACCCAGAGGCGTTCAAGGCAATCGTAGAAAAAGTGAAGTAAACCCAACCCGATTTGGAGTATAGGACAAGAATCGCCGCAAGTCGTCAGTGCTTGCGGCGATTTTACGCCTACA
>ONQK01000156.1 GCA_900319895.1 uncultured Prevotella sp.
CTACGGTTTTTGCAAATTGTGTTTCAATCGTCGTCATTGTCTCGTTTTTTGATTGGTTCAGAACGTTTTTTTACCCATTAGACGCAGTAAAAATATAAAAAACTACAGAACTTTTCAACCTTTTTGAAATTTGTTGTACCTTTGCAGATAAAAAGTACAAAAACTTTGACGATGATGACCATTAATGAATTACAAAACGAAGTTGTTGAAGAGTTTTCGGTTTTCGACGACTGGATGGATAAATATCAGTTGCTCATAGACTTGGGCAACGAACTGGAGCCGTTGGACGAGCGGTATAAGACGTCCCAAAACCTGATTGACGGCTGCCAGAGCCGCGTATGGGTGCAAGCCGACTATGCAGACGGGCTGATTCATTTGCAGGCAGACAGTGACGCACTTATAGTTAAAGGCATCATAGCCTTGCTCATTCGTGTGTTGAGCGGCCATTCTCCACAGGAAATCCTCGACACGGAGCTGTTTTTCATTGATCGTATAGGTTTGAGCGACCATCTCTCGCCCACACGAAGCAACGGATTGCTTGCCATGGTAAAGCAAATTCGTGCTTACGCACTGGTATTCCAAGGCAAAGGATGATGCAAAAGCTGCGTACCATAGAGATGAATCGTCTGTCGGTAGAGGACTTCAAGCAGGCAGACAAGCTCCCGCTTATCGTTGTGCTGGACAATGTGCGGTCGTTGCATAACGTAGGAAGTGTGTTTCGCACATGTGACGCCTTTCGGGTCGAGGCGGTCTATCTTTGCGGAATTACCGCTACGCCTCCCCACGCCGAGATCCACAAGACGGCACTTGGGGCAGAGGACTCCGTGGCTTGGCACTATTTCAAGACGGCAGACGAAGCCCTGGAAAAGCTGCATGAATCAGGTGTTTTGGTATATAGCGTGGAGCAGGCACATGAGTCGACCAGCATGGAGGGGTTGGCCGTAAGCCCTGGGCAGCGTTATGCCGTGGTGTTGGGGAATGAGGTGAAAGGTGTTCAGCAGTCAGTGGTAGACGCCAGTGACGGATGCCTGGAAATCCCGCAATTTGGCACCAAACATTCGCTCAATGTATCGGTGGCAGCAGGCATTGTAGTGTGGGAATTTGCAAAAAAAATGTGGTTGGATGCGGAAAATACAAATTTTTAGTGTATTTTTGCTATCTGTAATTCACTAAAATTATCAAAAAACGATGAAAAGGACAATGTTTGTATCTTTGCTCTTAGGGAGCATGCTAATGGCTTGTACCGAAATAAAGCATCCATCGAAAAACGGCTACGCACAAGAGTTGAAACTTACGCAGGAATGGGACAAGGTTTTTGCCAAAAGTAAAAAAGTTGACCACAAGAAAGTGACTTTTGCCAATCGCTATGGCATCACATTGGCTGCAGACATGTATATCCCCAAAGATTCGGCGGGAAAGGCTACAAAATTCGCAGCCATTGCCGTTTGCGGCCCCTTTGGGGCGGTGAAGGAGCAGTCCAGCGGACTTTATGCCCAGCACATGGCGGAAAGCGGCTTTTTGACCATTGCCTTTGACCCTTCTTTCACGGGCGAGAGCGGAGGTGAGCCGCGGCGTATGGCATCTCCGGACATCAATACCGAGGATTTTCTTGCAGCAGTTGACTATTTGTCGAATCTTGAGAATGTCGACCCGGAGAGAATCGGGATCATCGGAATTTGCGGATGGGGAGGAATGGCCCTCAGTGCCGCGGCGCTCGACCCGCGCATCAAAGCAACCGTGGCGAGCACGATGTATGACATGAGCAGGATTGCTGCCAAGGGTTATTTTGACATGGAAGACTCGCGTGAGATACGTATGCAACAGCGAAAAATGATGGCAAGACAGCGTACGGAAGACTATAAA
Source organism: uncultured Prevotella sp. (assembly GCA_900319895.1). Lineage (GTDB taxonomy): Bacteria > Bacteroidota > Bacteroidia > Bacteroidales > Bacteroidaceae > Prevotella. The sequence continues at coordinate 1,864 of ONQK01000156.1, forward strand.
AACGGTACTTACCTGCGTGCGGGTGGCGTTCCCGACACTTTGTCGGCGGATGCCTCTTCTTTCCTCAAACATTACCATGACTACTATAAGACTTCGCGCGGCTACCATGCCCGCAGCGGCAATTCCAATGACGGATGGAATGTGGTTGGCACGCAGTCGTTCCTCAACTATCCGCTCTTGGCGTACGCCGACGAGATAGAGTCGCCGGTGTTGCTGATTCATGGCGAGAAGGCGCACAGCCGCTATTTCAGCGAGCATGCTTTTGAGCAAATGACGGGCAAAAATCCTAAGACGGCGGTTTGGAGCGGCAACAGCCTTTTTTCCGACAATAAGGAATTCATGCTTGTCCCGGGAGCTTATCACACTGATCTTTACGACGACTTTTTCCAGAAGATCCCGTATGGGAAGCTGGAGCAATTCTTCAAGGAATACTTGAAATAGTTGTTAAAATTCAATTTTCAGACCCACTTCCAGCTAAATTTTGGTTGGAAGTTTTTGTTTTGTCGATGATAAAAAAGATGCAAAAAAGCAGGCGAATCATCAAATTTTCTTATCTTTGCAAATGGTAATATGAAAAATGTTGCTGGCAACGGTTCGTTTAACAGCGATTAAATGGGAATCGAGTGCAAATCTCGAACAGTCGCGCTGCTGTGATTCTCTTTATGGGTTTGTTCAATATATGCCACTGCATGTTTGTCGGGAAGGCAGAACAGATTGAGGAAAGTCAGAAGACCAGCCTTGTCTTGAGTTTGGATTTTGAACTTGCGGCGGCAGACGCCTCCAGTTTAATGTTCATGACTCAGCATTAATTGTTCAGTGCGTCTCGCGAAAAGGCGCAAAGTGAAAGGAATATGTATATTAGAACGTTTTTGTCGACGGCATTATGCTTATGTTTTTTTATGGCCGTACGTGCACAGCCTGAACTGGGCGACAGTTCCGTTGTCTCGGGAGGCGACTTGGAGGAAGTGACGGTCGTAGAATCCCGTCAGCGCAGGTTTCTGTC
>ONQK01000101.1 GCA_900319895.1 uncultured Prevotella sp.
ACGGATGAGGTGAATGAAGTAGACAACAGAATTTTTGGCAACATCTTCCATCGAGCTGCAGAACTCATCTACCTAAAACTCACGGAAAACGGTGGCACCGTCGCGGCACGTCAAATGGAAGAGATGATAAAACATCCCCGCCAAATAGAAGACATCGTAGACCAGGCTTTCAGAGAAGAGCTCTTTCAAGTCAAGAACAACCGGTTTAAACCCGAATACACAGGACTACACCTCATCAACCGACGCGTCATCATCGATTATCTCAGGCAGATGCTCAAGAACGACTGCAAAATCGCGCCACTCACCATTCGCGGGCTGGAACAAGAAATCGAAACGACCGTTGAAGTGAACTGCGGAGGTCAGACGAAAGAGCTGCGCATCGGCGGAATCATCGACCGGCTCGACGAGTTCGACACCGACAAGCGCACCCTGCGCATCCTCGACTACAAAACAGGGGCAAAAGCCACTGAAAACATCAAGATGGAAGACATTTTCAGCAACAAAGACAGGCACAAGAACCACGCCGACTATTTTTTGCAGACCATCCTCTATTCCGTCCTTGTCAAAAACGACAAGACGCTATGCGACAAGGGACAGTCAGTGATTCCTGCATTGCTGTTCATCCAAAAATCACAAGCAGAAGACTACGACCCAACACTCGCCATTAACAATGAAAAAATCGAAGACATCCAGCCCTACGAAGAAGAGTTCATCAAACAACTCAAAGATGTAGTCAATGACATTTTCAATCCACACAAAGACTTTCTGCCCACCGAACATAAAGAGAGTTGCAAATATTGCCCCTACAAAGGACTTTGCTATCTGTAGACCAATTGTAAGAGAGGGTTTTCAGGCATAATCTTGCAGGCTTCACATCGAAGTCCGCCAGGTATTAGCCCCCGGCTATGACAACCGTACCGTTCTCTTCGGCCAATGGGCAGTAGCAAGGCCGGCCTCTTTCTGGAAGTTGTTAAAATCGAGATAAAAGACGCGACAATCAACATTTTTTATTATCTTTGCAAAATCAGTGATAACAATTTGTTCATTTTATCAAACTAAAAAACAAGCCAATGAGAAAAATTTATACGACATTAGGGCTTTGTATGCTATTGACCATCGCCCTTCCAATGGCCGCAAAAATCAAGCACTTGATGCCAACTCCTAAAATTGCGACGGCAAGCAGTGGGACATTCAGCCTCAACCGCGCTGTCAGATTGCAGGATCCTACAAATACAGAGCTGTTGAAGAATTTTTTCATCATCAACGGACAAGGACACACCACGGCGGGCAATGCGCCGCAAGTTAATGTCACCATAATGAGGAGCATTGAGGGAGCCTACAACTATGAATTACACGGTTTTGAGAATGAAGCCTACGAATTGAGCATCAGCAGCAACGAAATCAGCATCAAAGCTGTGACCAAGACGGGGGTTATCCGTGCGACCCAAACATTAATGCAGCTTGCCGAAGGGCATCAAGGCGCTATAGAACTTGAAAATGTATACATCAAGGACTGGCCCGCCTTCAAGCTGCGCGGCTATATGCACGACGTGGGGCGCTCGTTCATCAGTGTCGACGAGATTAAACATCAAATCGACCTGTTGTCGCACTTCAAAGTCAATGTCTTCCATTTCCATCTTACCGAGAACCAGGCGTGGAGATTTGAAGTGAAAAAATATCCGCAGCTCACCCATGCCCAACACATGACACGATTTGCCGGCAACTTCTACACCCAAGAACAATGCCAAGAAATTGAGAGCTACGCATACGAGCGCGGCATGCTAGTAATTCCTGAAATCGACATGCCCGGTCACAGCACAGCCTTTACGCAAGCCATGGGGCACAACATGCAAAGCGACGCCGGCATCGGAGAGCTGCAAGACATCCTGGAAGAAGTAGCCTCAGTCTTTACCCATGCCCCCTACATTCATATCGGTGCAGACGAACAAGACATTACCTATCCCAATTTCCTGAAAATCATCACCGACAAAGTACACGACTTAGGGAAAAAAGTTGTGGTATGGAATCCCATCAAGAACCAAACGATCACAACAGCGACCGGTGCTGACATGACGCAATTGTGGAGCACGGCAGGAAAGGCGGTAAAAGGCATTCCAAGCATAGACTGCAGATACAATTACACCAACCACTTCGATGTCTTCGCCGACCTTGTGGGCATCTATAAAAGCAACATTTATTATGCCGAAAAAGGGTCGTCAGAACTAGCCGGTGAAATCTCGGCATATTGGAACGACCGCAAGCTGCCGACACAAACGGACATCACCCGTCAAAATAACTTCTATGCCAATGTCATCGCCTCGGCCGAGCGGGCCTGGAAAGGCGGCGGACGGCTCTATATAGAAAAAGGTGGAACGACCTTGCCCAATAGCGGAGACGAATATGAAGAATTTGCGAACTGGGAGGAACGATTCCTGTTTCACAAAGCCAATCGTCTTAAAGACGAGCCAATTCCTTACGTCAGGCAATGTCAAGTACAATGGCGCATTTCAGACCCCTTTCCCAACAACGGAGACCCCACCGCCGCATTCCCCCCGGAAACCTCGTTGGGCAACCAATTCCTATACAACGGAAAAATCTATAACACCCATCTGGCAACAGGCGCGGGCATCTACCTCAACCACACTTGGGGCACCACCGTTCCTGCATTCTTCAACGACCCAAAAATCAACCACACCGCCTACGCCTGGACGTATGTATACTCACCCGTTGAACAAACCGTCGGCGCACTGATTGAATTTCAGAACTATGGGCGCTCTGAGAAAGACAAAGCACCCGACCAAGGGGCATGGGACCGCAAAGGCAGCCGGATTTGGCTCAACAACACCGAACTACTGCCCCCACAATGGACAAATTCAGGAAAAAACATCACTAACCACGAAGTGGATCTGGGCAATGAGAACTTCACGGCGCGCCCACCACTTGAAATCAAGCTCAATCAGGGCTGGAACACTGTTTTCATCAAGCTCCCCTATGTCAAAGCCGACGGCATCCGCCTGAACAAATGGATGTTCACATTTGTCATCACCGACAAAGAAGGGAAAAATGCACTGGAAAACATCTCCTATTCCGCCGACTCAGGCATCGACGACTTCGTGGTAGACCTCCCTCAAACCACAATGGTCATTCCAACCACCATTGAAGGCAACGACTTTGCCCAAAACACCCGATGGTACAACATCATGGCACGAAACTGGAAACGAACAGAGTTCCCCGTAGAGAACCCAGGCACAAAAGACTTTATCCAGTTAGTGCAAAGCGAAGAAAACCTCGACGACAGCAGATTATGGTGCTTCGTCGGCGACAGCATCAACGGCTATCGGATATACAACAAAGCAGAAGGAACTTCCAAAATCCTCGTTTCTCCCAGAATCATGAGTGGAGCAGACGGACAAGAAGCCTATCCCATCATGAAAGCAGTCAATGGCCTGGATACACACATTTATGAGCCACTTTGGCTGTATGAAGCCTCCACCGACATCCAGAAAGAAGGAGAGAGTTCCATTTACCTGGAACAATACGGCAGTTTGTATGCCGTAAATACCAGGTTCGCCCCAAGCGACCAAAACGATTTCAGGATTGCCTTTTGGACAAAAGGGAAAGGCCCCGCTTCAACACTGACCTTGCACACCGGGATATCCACATTCAAAATTGACATGCAAAACGGCATGTTCACTGAAAAAAGAGGCGACGGAAGCAGTACGTTCAACACCGCATGGACTTCAAACATTACCTTGCCGGCACTTGCACTTCGCCACTCGCACAACAACATGAAGGAAGCCGGGACAACCGACTTCTTAGAACTATATGATGCGACCAACGGCAGATACACCCTTTCTACCGACGAAGGATACGTCATCACTGGTTATCAGCTCACGTTCCAGTCGGAAAAATCTATGACCGTCACCGCGTCAAACGGACAAGCCGTAAGCAACAGCGCCGGCGCGTCTGCCACCATCACCGTGGACGGTTTGACAAGACAAGACACGGAATTTGTACTGAGTGGCGATGGGAAAATCATTGTCACAGACTTCTACGTCACCGTACAGCGAGATTTTAGAAAAGAGTCTTCCGAAATCGTCTTCAAGACCCAAGTGACAGGCGTACCCTACCGCATCCCAGCATTAGCAAAATGTGCTAACGGCGACCTCATAGCCATTGCAGACTACCGTTACTGCAAGGCAGACATTGGAAATGGAGCCATCGACATCCATTACCGCATCAGCCATGACAATGGCAAAACTTGGGGCGAAGAGAAAAAACTCGCAGACGGCAACGACCAACTCACCGGCAACAACTGGAAATACGCCTTTGGCGATGCCTGTGTCGTGGCAGACCAATTGAGCAATGACGTATTAATGCTGTGCGTAGGTGGGCACGTCGCCTTCTTCAACTCAACACGCGCCAACCCGCAGCACATTGTCCGCTTCCGAAGTTCTGACAACGGCGCGACATGGGATCAAGGAACCTGCATCACAGAAGACATCTACTCATTGTACGACAACCGGACGGCAGGCCAGCCACAGGGAATCTTCCTCACCTCAGGAAAGATTTTGCAAAGCAAGCAGATTAAAAACGGAAGATACTATCGGCTCTACATCGCACACCCCGTGCGGCCGGGCGGTGTCAGCGTCATCTATTCCGACGACTTTGGGGACACATGGCAAGTACTTGGCGACATCAACCAACTTCCATCATCCACCTGCGACGAGGCCAAATGTGAGGAATTGCCTGACGGCAGCCTACTGCTCAGCGTCCGAGCATCGGGAAGGAGGCTGTTCAACGTCTTCACTTACACCAACGAATTAAGTGCAGAGGGCTATTGGAGCACCGAGAGCGCCGCATCGGCCATGCAAGGCGTGAATGCCTGCAACGGTGAGCTACTCATCCTACCTGCCATACGCACCCAAGACCAACAAGAGGTCTACATCGCCCTGCAATCCATCCCACAAAGCGGCTCAAGAGTCAATGTCGGCTTCTACTACAAAGAAATTCTAGGCAGGGAAAGCTACGCCAACGGAGCAGCAGCGGCTAAAGACTGGCAAAAAGGGCTGCAAGTATCCAATACAAGTTCATGCTACTCGACCATGCAACTGCTGGAGAACAAAAAAATAGGCTTCTTGTTTGAAGAAAACGAGAAGAACAACGGATATGACATCATTTTCAAACAATTCTCGTTGGCAGAAATCACTAACAACACCTATCAATACAGTGAACATTCCGTTCCTAGCATCATTGAGACGCACAACACAGGACAAGAAGCCGACCATGCCATCTACGATTTGACGGGAAGAAAAGTTGACCGCCCGACCAAAGGAGTCTACATCAAAAATGGCAAGAAATTCATCAAGAAATAAACGCTAAGATAGCCTGCATCGGGCTCATTGACTAAGAACGAACATCCGCATCTTGATATTGAAGATGCGGATGTTCGTTACTTTCATTGTAACATCAAGGAAAAAACATTCCTTTCCGTTGTAAAATCAAGGAAAAGCATCAAAAAGAGCCATAAAAGACTATAAATGCTCACATTCTGCCAACCAAAGCACAGCCGAGGCATCGCTTGGCATGCGCCAGTCGCCGCGTGGAGACAGGCTCACGCTGCCCACCTTAGGGCCGTCGGGCAGGCAACTGCGCTTAAATTGCTGTGAGAAAAAGCGCCGGAAAAACGTCGTCAACCATTTTTTTATCGTCGCCTCATCATAATCGTCCTTAAAAGCTGATTTTGCAAGCATGAAAATTTTCGAGGGGCCAAAACCGTAGCGAAGGACGTGAAAAAGGAAGAAATCATGCAGCTCATACGGCCCGACCAGCTCTTCAGTCTTCTGCTGAATGCTTCCATCATCATTAGCAGGTGTCAACTCCGGAGAAATCGGGGTGTCCACAATGTCCATCAGCACCGTTTTCACCGACTTGTCCGCATCATTAAGCGCGACATGCTTGACCAAATGGCGTATCAGCGTCTTGGGCACACCAGCATTCACCCCATACATTGACATGTGGTCGCCATTATAGGTAGCCCATCCCAAGGCCAATTCACTCATGTCACCCGTGCCAATGACCATCCCTGCGAACTGGTTGGCAAGGTCCATCAATATTTGCGTGCGCTCGCGCGCCTGCGCATTTTCATAGGTCACATCATGCAGGGTCGCGTCGTGCCCAATATCCTCAAAATGTTGCGAGACGGCCTTGGTTATTTCGATTTCCTTCATCGTTATGCCAAGGCATTTCATCATGGTCAAAGCATTCTGATAAGTCCTGTCGGTTGTCCCAAATCCAGGCATGGTCACGCCTATAATTCCTTTTCTGTCAAGCCCCAGCTTATCAAAGGTTTTCACGCACACCAACAGGGCCAGCGTAGAATCCAAGCC
>ONQK01000190.1 GCA_900319895.1 uncultured Prevotella sp.
CCGATATTGGTTTCCGGCGACAACAAAGGAGTGGCAGACAGCGGACATGCGTTTGTCTGCGACGGATACAGGCCTGACGACTTTTTCCACTTCAATCTCGGATGGGGCAGCAGCTCAGACCTTTATTTCAAGTACAATGCAATTGGCTACGGCTACAATGACAATCAGACATTCGTCATCCACATCATGCCAAAGAAAGACCCCGTCACCATCAATGGCATCGATTATGAATTGACGACAGACGAGGCATTCCTGGTCGGTGGAACCTTCAAGGGCGATGTTGTCATCCCCGACGCTGTCGCTTACGAGAACAAAGAATACCGGCTACTCATGTCAGAGCTCAAAGAGGGAGTTTTCAGCAACAACAACAATATCACCTCCGTGAAATTGCCCAATTCGCTGACCACCATAGGCGAAAAAGCCTTTCAGAATTGCGAGCGGCTGACCTACGCAGAGATGGGCGACAACGTTACCGTCATCAAAAACGGCGTGTTCATGGGCTGCGAACGGCTCAATTCTGTCCGCCTGTCCTCAAACCTGACAAGACTAGGCAGCGGTGCCTTCAAACTATGCGACAATTTGACAGCGATAGAGATTCCCAACAAAGTCACTCATATCGAATTCGACTGCTTCTCCTACTGCAGTTCATTGAACACCGTCACCTTGCCGGCCAGCCTTACCAGCATTGAATCATGGGCTTTCAACGGATGCACCAGCCTAAGAAGCATCTACGCCAACATGAGCGAGCCCATCAGCATCTACGCCAATGTGTTCGACTATGTCAACAAAAGCGCTTGCACGCTGTACGTCCCCAAAGGTTGTGTGGGGAAATACAAGGCCGCCGAGGTGTGGAAAGAGTTTGGAAGAATCGTAGAGATGGAAGACGATGCTACCAAGATTGATGGCATGGGCGAAAAAGATGAAAAATTCATTTTAAATTATTATACTATTGATGGAAAACCTGTTGACACACCAGCAAATGGTGTCAACATTATCAAAATGAATGATGGAACGGCTAAAAAGATCGTCATCAAAAACTAATATAGCAAGACGATAATAGTTGAGAATAGAATTCTTTTGATTTAAAAGTTTTCAAAGGGGTGGCAAATTCGTGAGAATTTGTCGCCTTATTTGTATCTCCGACATGCAACGCCTTAAGACACGGGGCTTTTTGACAATTCACCTGCCCTAAAAAGGAAGGAATGCGAAGAAAGTTGAACAATCTCGTCCAAATCAGGCATAATTCATCAATACATTCTCGCTCTGCAAGCATATTCCCACACATTTAAAGACCAAAAACTTGCAAAAGTCAGAAAAACGTTGTTACTTTGCAATTGGAAACTAAAAAATTGTTATAACGATGAAAAGATTTTTATTAGCAATCGCCTCAATTGTATTGACGGCACCTGCATTCGCCCAATTCAGCAGCGGCGGATTTGAACTCGACAAGCACAATCTATACTATGGCGTGCGAATTGGACTAACCTCGGCGGGCATCAACGGTATGCACATGAACAACAAGTTGGGCATGACGCTGGGAGGTGTCATCGGCCTGCGCTGCTCCAACTACACACCTGTATTCCTTGAAAGCGGTGTCTACTACACAGAACGAGGTGCCAGAAAAGATATCACGAAAATCAATTTTTCATACATCGAAGTGCCATTGCTCATCAAATATGGTTTCAAGGTATCCGACGAAATCGCCATACTACCCTTCTTCGGCCCCTATTTTTCCATGGGCATTGCAGGAAGAACAAAGATTGCAGACCATTCATTCAGCTCCTATCGCAGCTTCAACCATCCAGACATGGGCTTCAAGCTTGGATGTGGCGGCGAGTACAACAAACTTTATCTGGAGCTAGGCTATCAAATCGGTGCGGCTGACATCGGTGACGGCGACCATTTTACGGCGCACACTAGAGCCTTCTTCGTGAACTTCGGCGTAAATTTCTAAAAACAACAAACAGAGTACTTAAAAACGACAAATTGAGGACTGCCGTCAAAGGCATTTTCAAGATACACTAAAAAAAGCCATACCGCTTCATTGCCGTATGGCTTTTTTTGATTTGCGTCAATTTTTCACCTGTTTTGAGCCAAAAATGCTGATAATCCAAATAAAATTCCTAAATTTGCCCGAATTTTCAAGGTAAAAAACATTTTTAAGGTAAAAAACAATAATGGAACAAGGTATTTTTTATGAAATTTGCGGATGGGTGGCCAGTATCGGCTTGATTTTAGGCTATTTGCCACAAGCAGTTCAAACCATACGCACAAGGAAAACAGACGACATCGCACTGCCGACATTTCTC
>ONQK01000102.1 GCA_900319895.1 uncultured Prevotella sp.
ATCTTTGGTCACGACACTGCCCGCGCCGACAACACACCATCGCCCAATCCTTACGCCTTGAATGACAGTCGTACCGGCACCAATCCACGTTCCCTCGCCGACAAACACATTGCCGCAAAGCGTGGCGTGGGGCGAAACGTGAACGTAATCCTCAACGACACATTCGTGATCGACGGAAACACCAGTGTTGATGATACAATGCTTTCCGATTCTTGATTCGGCATTGACAAGAGCACCTGCCATCACGACCGTCCCCTCACCGATTTGCACCGAAGGAGAAATCACGGCAGAAGGATGAACTGCCGTTTTGAAATCAGCAGACAATCGTTCAGCAACCTTTTTCCGAATGGCATTGTCGCCAATGCTAACGATGATGTCACGAATATCTTTCGCGGAATGCACTACTGGAAGCCCGAACAGCTCTGAAATGTCGGCGTTGTCGTCGATAAAGCCGTCCACAACAATCCCTTGCACATCCAATATCTCTTTGATCACCTTTCCGTGACCGCTCGCACCATATAAATACATCTTTTCAATTATGTCCATTGAAAGGTTCCATCGTGGCATGCCCTTCCTCGGAGATGCCTTCGCGAATGAAAACCTTTTTGATTGTTATAAAAATGATTTTCACATCCGTCCAGAACGACAGATGGTCCACATACCACACATCCAACTTGAATTTCTCCGTCCAACTGATGGCATTCCGCCCGTGACATTGCGCCCAGCCGCTGATGCCGGGTCTGACTTCGTGTCTTCGTGCCTGCTCTGGCGAATAAAGTGGGAGATATTGCACCAACAACGGCCTCGGACCAATCAGCGACATGTCGCCCTTCAAAACATTGATGAGTTGCGGCAACTCGTCAATGGAGGTACTGCGCACAAACTTTCCAACCTTGGTCAAGCGCTTCTCGTCTGGCAACAAATTCCCTTCACTATCGCGCTCGTCGGTCATCGTCTTGAACTTGATGACCTTGAAAATCTTGCCATCCCTGCCCGGACGTTCTTGCAGGAAGAAAGCCCCAGCGCCCTTGTTGGCAAAATGAAGGAAAACCGTGATGATCAGCAGAATCGGCAAAATGCAAACAAGTGCTGCCAACGAAATCCAGAAATCGAGAAAACGTTTGAAGAAATGTTTGTACATACTATTTTTTCAATACTTCGTCATAAAAATCCAAAAGACATTTCTGCACAAATTCCTTGTCGAACCGCGAAGCAACCATCTTGCGAGCATTTTTCACCAAAGTTTCACGCAATTCGGCATCAACAACCATTCGTTTCATCGCGTCGTACAAGGCATTTTCATCTTTTGGAGGGATAATCAAGCCGTTTTCCCCTTGATTGATAATCTCCCGAGAGCCATTGATGTCCGTCACGACAGAAGGTAGGTCCAAAGCCCCAGCCTCCATAACCGTATTAGGGAACCCCTCGCGATAGCTTGGGAATACAAAACAATTTGAAGCGGCATAGCAGGCAATCAATTCGTCACCACTTTTTTCTCCCAAGAACTCTATCCGAGGATGATGTTTAATCTGATGATATGCCTCGGGCGAAATTGGATCTAAATTCTCTTCATAAAAGCCTACTAACAGCAAACGAGTATCGGGAAATTCCGCATTTAACCGCACAAAAGCCTCAATCAACTCATTGATACCTTTGTCACGGACGATTCGCCCGACAAACAAAAACGTGAAAACATCATTTTTCCTTATCGCACCAGCCATTTCCATGACTTCCTCCCTTCTGGAAAAACGACACAGGTCGATGCCGCGCACATTTCCATAGCCCAGCACTTTCAAAGGTTTTTTCGTAATCCCATTGTTCAACAAGTCGTTTTTCACCCCTTCTCCCTCTGGGATGACATGCGTTGCACAGAAACATGTTATCGCATCCGTTAGCATCAGAATCTTACGCCTCACCCCTGTGGATGTCGGAAAGACCAGTCCCGTGAAAGTATGTATGCGCACGGGCACCCTTGTCAGCCATCCCGCCGTCATACACAACAGCCCTGCCTTCGGTGTCATCGAGTGCACCATCGCCGGCCTTTCCTTACGGAGGGTCTTGACGATTCTCCACAAGGAGACAAGGTCCCGCACCGGCGAGATATGCCTCTCCATCGGTATTTGAATACTCCGAACCCCATATTCCGACACGGCACGGTCTAATTCAGGTCCTGGCGAAGACAACAATATCACCTCGTATTTCTTTTTCAAGTTTGGCAGCATTCCCGTCACAAAATCGACGGACATTGACACCGTACATGCACGAATGATCCTCTTCATATTATGAAAATTCCAAATACACCTCGTTATAGCGTCTCGCCATCTCGGAAATATCAAATTCTTTCGCCCGGCTATAGCAACGATTTGCAATGGCCTGATAATACTCCTTGTCTTCGGACAAACGTTTGATTATCTCCGCCAAAGCCCCCGAATCTTCGTGCGGAAAAAGGATGCCATGGCCATCGGTCACCTCGCGCAGGCCGTCAACATCAGATGCGACAAAGGGCTTGCCGGCCGACATCCCCTCAATATTAGAGAGCGACAAGCCCTCCCAATGCGATGACATCACCACCACGTCGGAAGTCTTCAAAATTGCTGCCACATCGGTGCGAAGCCCTAAAAATTTCACGTTATCCTGCAGATTCAGGTTCCTCACCAAAGTCTCTATCTCTTTGCGTCGATCCCCGTCGCCAACCAGCCAAAGTTCATAACCTTCTTTGGGAAGCCTTTCCATCGCTTTGACCAATGTGTCTTGGTCTTTCTGATAGCGAAAGCCGGCCACCATAACAGCAACGAATTTCTCGGATTTCATTGCCTCAACGGCTTTCGCGTTGTGAAAACTCTCCACGTCAACGCCGTTAAATATCGTTTGTATGGAGAATTTTTCACGCTTCAAGTACTGGCGCAGGTTCTCCTCCGCCTGATTTGAGATACAAATAACCCGTTTATAGCGCCGATACATCCATCGGTCAATGCATACATACCACTTCCAACCGCGGCGCCGGTTGGAAGTGGTATGTTCAGTAGTGACGAGGACATTTTCATGCCTCGTCACTACTGAACATAACACAGAGCCAAAGGCTCCGAAGAGCTGAGGTGCCGTATTATGAGTATGTACCACGTCATATTTTCTCATGATGCGAACAAGCTTCATGATATACCAAGGGTTGTAATAAGAGGCTCCCAACCTGTAGATTTCACATTCAGGGCACTCCCGTTCCAGCCGGTCCATCAGCGGTGTTCGCTCTCCGTTGAACACTACCACGCCGACCTCATGCCCCATTTTCTTAAACATCGGCATTAAATTCACCACCAGCATCTCTGCCCCGCCTGTACTGAGGGATGTTATTACATGTAGGATTTTCATGGCTTTTGAAAATTTTGGGAAACGATTACTTCGTCTTGTCTTTCTGATGCATGAGCCATGCCATGGGAATCACCCACCCCCACCAAGGTGAGATTTTGGGAGGCACAACGTCCTTGTTTGCACAGAAACGAAAACGCCAATAATTGACGGCCGCCTTACATTTTTGTAAAAACGGCATCATCGGGATTTGATTGAGTTCCGCATACGTCATCATGGAAGCCACGGGGCTTTTCATTCTGATTTTCACAATTTTATCCGTCAATCCTCCCTCTAAATAGTCACGATAATAAACAATTTCATGAAATATCCTCAACTGGTATTTTCGTGCGATTCTATTCCACACCAATGCCTCGGGACAAAATTTTTCCCCTTCGATCTCCGGAAACGGGTTTTCCTTGAGCACTTCGGTACGAAAGACTTCCAACATATCACCTTTCACATGATATTTATAACGCAAATCTATCGAATTGGCATCAAAAACATGCTCGCCCGCGCCATGTCCGATTATGCTGCCGTCATGATGCGCCATGTATCCACAAACGCCACCAAACGACAAGTCGTTTTTCACTTGTTGATAGTATTTATCTATCAATTCCAACGACTGATACGGCAAGGTGTCATCACTGTCGGCAATAAGGAACAATTCACCTTTAGCCTCCCTAACGCCATGATTAATGGCCCGATGCTTTCCTCCATTTTCTTGATAAAAAAGGCGAATAGGGAAAAAGGCTTGTTCGTCCTGGGCAAAAGATTCCAGCACTTCCTTCGTGTGGTCCTTGCTGCCATCATCTACCACCACCCATTCAAAATTCTTGAAAGTCTGTTTACATAAGCTCTCAT
>ONQK01000106.1 GCA_900319895.1 uncultured Prevotella sp.
AAAGAGTTGATAGCTCAGTTTTGTTGAAAGCATCGGGTTGTCGTCCACGTCTTCAGACGGGATTTCCATGCAAATACTATTGCCATAGTCCGCTTTCTTGTATTCAGTAATTCTCGGTTGCTTGGGAACGTTTGCTATTTCCATCATTTTCATGAGCACTACTGTTGCATACTCGTCCATCACGCTGCCGATTTCTTCTGATTTTGAGGTGAATCCTTCGGTTGAGACGAAAATGTCGCTCTCTTTATCGTATGTAAACGCCGCGCCGTTGAAAACAACCTCGACAAAGCCATAAATACTATCATAATAGCCAAGGAACCACCCTGGAATGGTCAAGACGTCGTCCTTCAACTCACCTTTCAGCCAGCCGTCTTCCACATAGTCGCTCAGGCCTTGTATGTACACTTCATTTTCTCCGTAGAACCCGATTTTAACTTCCCTCGTCTCTTCCTGATTGTTTTCAAGATTGACGGCAACGAAGTAGTAGAGGTCTGTTTTCAAGTCTGCCGGGACGTCTACAAGCTTGGTTGAGTAGTCGTAATAGAAAATATTGACAGCCTTGACATGTGCCTGTGCATGATCGGGCACAGTGAATACGATATTGTCGCTCTCACCTTCCCAAACGCCCAAGGTGCCATTAGTTCCTTGAAGGGCGTAGGTGCCGCAGTTGGCAGCCAGCTGCATTTGCTGAGTCGTGCCTTCCATGGTCAATACGATTTTGCCGATCTTCTTGCTTGAGGTGACGGTAAAGGTGTTGTTGGCATTGAGCAATACGGTTTTGTCCGCCTGACTATATGTCGGACTCGTCGCTCCACCGTTTTTGGCCAATACTCCGCTTGTGAACTCGTCAAACTGTATTGAAGTCACCTCCTGACCATTGCCATAGTTTTGTTCACCTGCGGCCCAACTGATGTCAGCGCGCTTGCCAATGACAAGACCTGGTTGTAACACGTCATAGAAGGCGATTTGATCTTTTCGCCCGTTGAGGAACAGAATGGACTGGAGTTCAAAAATATTATTGACCTCATCGTAATTGAAGACGATGTCACCAACTTCTGCGGAGCCAGAGCCTTCTCCGACGATGAAGATTGACGCACTGCTTTCTTCACTAAGTCCGACATACTGCCCACACGGGAAGGTCACTTTGGTCTTATTTTCATTGAACGTACCCTTGATCCATCCCTCAGGCACTTGTTTCAGTAGGTTCTGGATGTAAACGTCATTACCGTCGAGACCGACGTGAGCCATTCCGTAAACCGTTTTATTGCTATAATCTTTTCCACTATACCGCATTGCAGTAGTCTTCAAGTTGGCCGGCGGCGTAATGGCATCCGGACGAGCACCGATGTGAATGCCTGCATAGGTTCCCAGTTCGTTTTCATAATCCATCTCCAATGTGGTTGGATTGAGGATTAGCAATCCGTCAACATCATACGAATTGAGGTCTGCATCATAGAACATCACCAGTGGCACCAGCGAGCCGTCGTTGTAGCCTGCCATGAAGCATGGGCCGTCGCCCAACAGCCCCACGAATTGCTTGCTGAAGGTCACTTTTCCCTCAGCAAGTGTTCCTTTTACCCATGCATCCGGAAGAGGGAGGATGAGCCCCTGGATATAAACGTCTGAACCAGATGTGCCGACTTTTACGGTCGATGATACATCTTCATAGGAGATGAGGTCTTTGCCGACAAGCGGCAGGTCGACTGTCTGCAAGTCGCTTGGAGGAACTACGAGCGTGTAATCCTCGTAATGTTCATGAAATTCCGTATCCCATTCGCCTACGCCCAGCCATTCGTCGTCGCCAGACCAGAACGCACCGATGGGAGCCGTTTCAGAGGTCCCGTTCATGGTGATGATTTCTCCATCTGCCGTACTCTTTACAGTAAGGGTTATCTCTGTGATGTCTGCATCGGTTTTAAGCGTTCTTCCGTTTGCTTTTCCTATGGCGAGAATGACGTATTCATCATATTCTTCTTGATACCATAGCCCTTGGAACATCGGCAGGGTAATGGTTTTACCGTCTGCACTCACGGTTCCTTTCACCCATGTCTCCATCTGGAATGTTGAAATCAAATCTTTGATGTAAACCTCATTTTTTGAGGTAAATACCATGGTAACCGTCCCCATTTGATTCTCAATGACACTTTGGTCTTCGTCGCGGACGTAACACTTGCCATTACGGATGTAAATGCGTTCTTCACCATCAGGGGCTTCCTCGATGACGGTAAAGTTGCCTTCGACCTTTTTAGGGGCAGCAGACTTCTTTTTGGGGTATTTGAACTTCACCAAATGACGTTGCGATTTGGTAGATTTGTTCAAGAACCTGGTTTCTGTCGTAGGCTCTTGCCTTTTCAACTGTCTTTTGGAGTCTTTTCCCTGCGGAGGTTGGGCAAGCGCCAAAACAGCGATAAGAATTGCTGTCATCATGAACACAAACTTTTTCATACTTTTGTTTTTTATGCGGTTTGAAAATTTAAATCGAAACAAAAATAGTGTTTTTTTTAATAGAATTCAAATTTTTTCGACAAAATTATATCAAATTTCTGTTTTTTTAAACAAAACATTGAATTTTCCTCAAAAAAATGCAGGATTCGGCGCATGTCTTTGCGTCGAATCCTGCAAGTTGCTCAGGCCTGGTGTTTTTTACCAGAGGTCGAGGCGGTCTTTTTTAGGAATGAACATCTTGTCACCCTCTTTGACATCGAATGCCTCATACCACATGTCAATGTGTGGCAATGCACCGTTCACGCGCCACTCGCCAAGTGAATGCGGGTCGGTCTTCACACGATTGCGGATTTCCTGTTCTGTGATGTTTTGCCCCCAAACGCCTGCATAGGCAATGAAGAAGCGTTGGTCGCCCGTCAAGCCGTCAATTTTCTTCAAGGGCTTCTTGGCTGTCGCGTTCTTATAGCCATACCATGCCACCTGCAAGCCACCGTGGTCTGCAAGGTTTTCACCAAGCGTGAAACGGCCGTTGGCATTCAGGTCGGGCAAAACCTTGATGTTGGAGAAGAAGTCGGCGTACATGTCAGCGCGCTCGGTGAATCCCTTCGCGTCAGCCTCTGTCCACCAGTCTTTCATATAGCCTTCTGCATCAAACTGCCGGCCTTGGTCGTCAAAGCCGTGTGTCATTTCATGGCCGATAACCACGCCGATTGCTCCATAATTGAACGCTTCGTCGGCTTTAGGGTCGAAGAACGGATATTGAAGGATGCCGGCAGGGAAACAAATCTCGTTGGTCGTCGGATTATAATATGCGTTAACCGTCTGTGGTGTCATGTACCATTCGTCTTTGTCCACTGCTTTTCCAGCCTTTTCGTCAATGTGGTTCTGGGTCGCCCAGCGGCGGCATTCCATAATATTCTCAAAATACGATTTCTTGGGGTCGATGTTCAAGGAAGAATAGTCACGCCACTTGTTCGGATAGCCGATTTTCACATAAAAAGTGTTCAATTTCTTATGTGCATTGACCTTGGTCTCTTCTCCCATCCATTTTTGTGCATCAATGCGCTCGCCCAGTGCAATTTGCAGGTTCTTCACCAGCTTTTCCATGATCTTTTTAGACGATGCTGGGAAATAACGGTCGCAATACATCTTGCCCAAAGCCTCACCCATGACGCTTTGAACGCTGTTGGTCGCACGTTTCCAGAGCGGATAGTCTTCCTTGCGACCTGACATCGCCTTGCCAAAGAAGTCGAAGTTGGCCTCACGAATATCGTCTGTCAAGAAGGAAGAGGCGCTGGTAATCAAATCCCACTCCATGTAAGCACGCATGTCCTCCACTGTCTGGGCTGCCATCAGCTTGTCCAAGCCTTCCATGAACTTCGGCTGGCCGACAATCATTTCCTGAATATACTGGCTTTTTACGCCTTCCGCGTTGGCCAATTCTTCCAGCGGGATATTAGGATAGTTCTCCTTGAATTCCTTCAAAGTCATCTTGTTATAGTTGGCCTGCGGGTCGCGGAGCTCGGTGCGGCTCTTGGAAATCAACGCCAAAGAGGTCTCAAAACGGAAAATGGCATCGCGCTTTTCCATCGCCTCCCTTTCCGTATAACCAAACAACTTGAACATGCGGACAATGTGGCTCTTATAAGCCTCACGAATCTTGACTGTCGCTTCATCATTGTTCAAATAATAGTCTTTCTGGCCCAACGTCAGGCCGCCTTGGTAAAGGCTATAAATGTTCATCGTCACATTCTTCTCGTCAGCGCCAAAGCCTGCACCAAAAGGAACGCCATAGCCAAAAACGGCATATTTCTTCTGAACATTCAGCAGGTCTTGCTTGCTGCGAGCTGCCTTCATCTCGTCCAAGATGGGCTTCACAGGCGCAATGCCTTCTTTGTTGCGACGGTCGATGTCCATCGCCAGCTTGTAGAAGGCAGAGAGTTTGCCCTCCACGCTCCCCGTGGCAAATTTCTTTTTTTGCAAGTCCGACAAAATCGAGTTGATGCGCTTGTTGTTGTCCTCCTGCAACTGGTCAAAACTGCCGAATCGTGAATACGCGGCAGGAAGAGGATTGTTCTTCTGCCAGCCGCCGGTAGCATACATGTAGAAGTCTTCCTGAGGCTTCACGCTACGGTCCATGTTCTCCATCTTCAGCCCGGATTTGTTCTGGGCCGAAACAGCCATTGCTGTCATCGCAATAGTCATGATAGTAAAAATCTTTTTCATGTTATTTTTTTAAATTAAAATATAGAATCCTAACGATTTTTGAAGATTAAAACATCGAAATTGTTGCAAAGATATAAAATTAAATGAATAAACCGCGTTTTTCAGAAGATAAATCTCATCAAATGAAAATGTTTTCATGGTATCGACAAAAGCTTTCGGACATCATCAAACATTTCTGCCATAGAGGAAAAAGCTTTCTGCACACAGGCGCCGCAAAACAAACGCAGCAGGAAACATCGCAAAAACGGCCGACCATGGAAAAAGTGATTGCGAGTTTTTTTTGACACCAAACAAATAATTTCCTTGCCTTCGGACACATTATTTCAACCATTACCAACTACTACCATTACTAACCACTACTAGCCACTACTAGCCACTACTAGCCACATCATCCCAATCAATCCCATTCATTTTATTTTTACCGATTTTTATAGAATCGGCAATCATGACAACAACTTTTCATACACTCCCGATTTTTCTGGATAAAAAACGGATATTAATGCAATTTTAGAAAAAAAACAAATGAAATAGCTAAAAAAATAAAGAAAATTTGGGAGATTTCAAAATTTAATGTATTTTTGCAGACAGAGAACGACAACCTTTTGTTTAATTAACACTTAAAAAACTAAGCTGAAATAAAATAAAACTTGGAAGCTAACTAAGGAACTATATATCAAAAAAAACTGAAATATCATTCAAACTCTTGCTCCTTTGTGTCTCATGAACAAGCAATGGGCACTATTGGAAGAAA
>ONQK01000141.1 GCA_900319895.1 uncultured Prevotella sp.
CACATGGGCGTGTTCAGGCGCGGTGCCTTCATGCTCGCCGACGAGTTGCAGCTGCCCGTCGTACCCATAACCATCAACGGTTCGTTTGACATCATGCCCCGGATGCGTGACGGGAAATGGGTGGCCTGGAGCCCTGTCTCGTTGCAGATTCACGAACCCATCCCTCCCATCGGAAAAGGCAACGACAACGTGCAACACGCCCTGAAGACGAGCTATGACGCCATCATGAGCGGAATTGTGCCAAAATACCAAGGATTCGTGGAAAATCCAGACCAGTAAAGGCATTCAAACGGTTTGAACATCCTCAAAAATAATGATTTTCACGAAACGGGCGCACAAAAAACGGCAAAAAAATCCTTGGCCAACAATAAAAGAGTTACTTTTGCAGGTAGAAATTGGAAACATCAAGACTTCAAGAGAAGCTGAAAATGAACTATAGAAATACGATCTTGGGCATCATCGCCATGTCGCCCATTTCTTCGAGTGCACAAGAGGTGAAGCCAGACACGCTTCAGACCCAGGAGGTGCAAGAGGTTGTCGTCTCGGCACGCCGCAGCGGCGTTTCACGGCTGCATGGTGCAGAAAACGGTTTTAAGATCAATCAACAAGAACTCTTTAAAGCAGCTTGTTGCAACCTCGGCAGCAGCTTTGTGACCAATCCCTCGGTAGACGTCAGTTATCCAGATGCGGCCATCGGATCCCGTCAAATCAAACTGCTAGGACTCAGCGGCATTTATGTGCAAATGCTTTGTGAGAACCTGCCAGACTTCAGAGGTGCCGCAACGCCTTATGCACTAGGATATGTGCCGGGGCCATGGATGCAGAGCATTCAAGTCTCAAAAGGGGCGGCATCGGTAAAGAACGGCTACGAATCCATTACCGGACAAATCAACATAGAGTATCTCAAACCCGATGAACAAGCCAACAGCGCCTCCGCCAACCTCTACGGCAACACAAATGGCATGATGGAAGGGAACTTCGATGGTAATTTATTGATAAACAACCGTTTAAGCACCGAAATCCTCGGACATTTTGAGAACAGCTGGGGGCATCACGATGGCAACGGCGACGGTTTTCAAGACATGCCCAACACCCGGCAATACCATCTTGCCAACAGGTGGAAATGGAAAGGCGACCGCAACCGTCTACAAACAGGGATTTCCGCACTTACAGAACAACGCACAAGCGGACAGGCACATGAGGCGAGCCCACACCCGTTCCACATCAAAACAGATGCCAACAGGTATCAAGCCTACCTCAAAAACGCATTCTTCATCAATCCCGAGCACAATAGCAACCTTGCCTTGATGCTCAATGCAACGATGTACACAACCGATGCCGTTTTTGGACATAAGACATACGCCGGGCATCAAAAAAACATGTATGCACAACTGGTGTACGAGACAGATTTTACACCAGAGCACAAGCTCTCGGCCGGCATCAGCTTCATACACGACTACTTAGGGCAGAAGTTCCGCCTGGAACACGACAGGAACACATCTGAACTGCGGCTCAAAGAACGCGAGAACGTGCCGGGCGCCTATGTGCAATACACTTTCGAGAAAGACAGCCGGCTAACATTTATGGCAGGCCTGCGCGTGGACCACAGCAATCTCTGGGGCCTCTTTCTCACACCTCGCATGCATGTCAAATACAGTCCCTCAGCGCCCTACACCCTGCGATTTTCGGCGGGCAAAGGCTATCGCACGCCTCACGCATTGGCAGAAAATCATTTTTTGCTCGCCAGCGGAAGAAAACTCATCATCGGGAACCTTGGACAAGAAGCGGCATGGAACCTCGGCATCTCTGCGGCAGCCGACATCGCTTTTTTAGGCAAGACGCTGAAAATCAACGGAGAATATTATTTTACAGACTTCCAAAGACAAATGGTCATCGACTACGACAGCGACCCGCTTGCCGTCAGAATCGGCAATCTCAAAGGAAAATCCTATTCGCACACCCTGCAAGTCGACATGACCTACCCCATCATTGAAGGCATGAGCCTGACGGCCGCATTCCGGCGCAACATTGTACGCATGACCTACAACGGAACCACGATGGACAAGCCGCTCAACAGCAAATACAAAGGACTGCTGACCGCCTCATACAAAACACCGCTTAGACTTTGGCAATTCGATGCGACACTTCAACTCAACGGCGGCGGAAGAATGCCTCAACCGTATGAAAAAGAAAACGGCAAAATGGCATGGGACGAAAAATTCAAGGCATACGAACAACTTAATTTGCAAATTACGCGATGGTTTAAATATTTTTCCGTATATTTGGGCGCAGAGAACCTGACAGCAAAGCGGCAAAAGCAACTTATCGTCAATGCCGCCGCGCCGTGGGGTGCCGATTTTGAGCCCACCATGACCTGGGGGCCGGCGCATGGTGTAATCGGCTATCTTGGTGTTCGAGTAAACATCAACAGGCTCTAAACCGTTCAACAGTAAAAGCATTACGACATGAAAAAGTTCATCCTATTCACCATTTTGGCCATGGCCAGCACCTTGGTCATGGCAAAAGACATCAAAACCGTCATTTTCACAACCACTCCACAAATGAGCTGTGAACGATGCGAACAGAAGATCAAGGGACACCTGAGGTTTGTCAGAGGCATCAAACGCATCAAAACCAACCTTAAAGAACAAAAAGTGACCATCATTTATGACGCTGACAAGACTACGGTAAAGACATTGGGAGAAGCATTCGACAAAATAGGCTATGAAGTCAGGCAAATTCAAGAAGACGAGCCTGTGGAAGCCAATGAGAGCAAACAATGTCCTGCCAATCAAGACTAATTATTAATTTTCAATACCCAAACAAGATGATTTTATCAACGACACCAACTATTGAAGGCTCGCCCATCAAAGAATACAAGGGCATTGTCACAGGAGAGACCATTATCGGGGCGAATGCCATTAAAGACTTTATGGCAGGCATCCGCGA
This sequence comes from uncultured Prevotella sp., assembly GCA_900319895.1. GTDB lineage: Bacteria > Bacteroidota > Bacteroidia > Bacteroidales > Bacteroidaceae > Prevotella. The sequence continues at coordinate 2,950 of ONQK01000141.1, forward strand.
CTTCATCGGAGGACGAAGCGGAGCATACGAGAAAGTGCTGCGCGAGGCAAAAGCGACGGCGCTCAAAGAAATGGAAGAACGCGCCAAAGAGATGGGGGCCAACGCCATCGTCGGCATAGACCTCGACTATGAGACCATCGGCTCAAGCGGCTCCATGCTGATGGTGACATGCAGCGGAACAGCAGTTGTCGTCTAAGAACAGGCCATGACAGGAAAAAAGTGACAGGCGGCTCCCATCGTGAGGCTGTCTGCCACTTTTTATAATGAGTCCTCTTCTTGCAAACACCAGGCAAAAAAGTGACTTTTTGTTTTGTATTGTATCCGATTTACACTACCTTTGCAGAAATATGGTCGTAGAAGAAATAACGCAACGATACACAAGCCTTCCCGAGGTCGGGGCACTACAAAAAGTTTTAGCAGACACGTCGACAAAGAAAATTTCCCTGCAAGGCCTGCAGGGTTCGGCGGCACCAGTACTTTTCGCGGCATTGCAGCAAGTGCTCGGGAGACCCATGCTGTTTGTACTTGACGATGCCGACGAGGCTGGCTATTTCTACCACGACTTAACGCAATTGCTGGGTGCCCGCGCCGTCTTGTTTTTCCCATCATCCTATCGGCGTTCCGTGAAATATGGGCAAAAAGACGCCGCCAATGAGATTTTGAGGACGGAGGTATTGGCACGATTGAATGGCAAGAGCCATACCAATATATATATAGTGACCTATCCCGAGGCACTGGCAGAGCTGGTCGTCTCACCTCAGTATCTTGACCAAGACATGCTCCAACTCCATACCCGGCAAACCGTGAGCATGGCATCGACCACGCAACGGCTGCGAGAATTGAGGTTTCAAGAAGTAGACTATGTCTATGAGCCTGGGCAATTCGCCGTGCGCGGCAGCATCATCGACGTTTATGCCTATAGCCACAAACACCCTTTCAGAATTGATTTTTTCGGCGACCAGATCGACACCATCCGCACTTTTGACATCCAAGACCAACTTTCAAAAGAGCAAAAAGACAGCATTGAAATCGTTGGAGAGCTCAACGCCAATAGTCATAACAGCATCAGTTTCACCAACTTCTTGCCATCGGAGACCATCATGGTGGCAAAAGATCTTGAATTCGTCCATGAGACCATCACCAAGACCTACCAGAGGGGCTTTTCAGAACAAGCCATTCTGGAACAGACGGAAAACAAGACAGAAGCCGAGAAACAAGCCGTCATTCGTGAGATGCAGGCTTCAAACAAGCTCATTGGAGGCGTTCAATTTCATAAAGATACGGAAAAGTTCCAAAAAATCCTGCTCAATCGCCCCAAAGAAGATGCAGCACAAGCCGCCATCACCTTCAATACCTCGCCACAGCCACTGTTCCACAAGAATTTCACACTGTTGAAAGAAACGCTGAACAATTATCTTGAGCAGGGCTACCACCTCTTTATCTGGGCAGAAAGCAAAAAACAAATACAACGTCTGCACAACATCCTCAACGAGGAATATGAAGAAAACGGAGACGAGCCTAAAATACAGTTCCAAGCCGTAGAGACTAGCCTGCACGAAGGCTTCATCGACAAGCAATTACGCATTTGTTGCCTCACTGACCACCAAATCTTCGACCGTTTCCACAAATACAACCTGCAGTCCGACACGGCCAGACAAGGAAAACTCGCCCTGACCATGAAAGAATTGCAGGAGCTGTCCGTAGGCGACTATGTCGTACACATTGACTTTGGAGTCGGGAAATTTGCAGGCCTGGTCCGCATACCCGTCGGCAACAGCTACCAAGAAGCCATCAGGCTCGTTTATCAGCGAGGCGACAAAGTAGACGTGTCCATCCATTCACTCTACAAAATCAGCAAATACCGCAGTAACAACGGCAACGAGGCACCGCGGCTCTCAACGCTCGGCACCGGTGCCTGGGAACGGATGAAAGAACGCACCAAGAAACGCATCAAAGACATCGCCCGCGACCTCATCAAACTGTACGCAAAACGCCGGCATGAAAAAGGATTTGCCTACAGCGCCGACACTTATTTGCAACATGCCCTGGAAGCCTCGTTCCTATATGAGGACACACCCGACCAACTGCGTGCCACACAAGAAGTGAAAGCCGACATGGAACGACCACGCCCTATGGACAGGCTGGTTTGCGGCGACGTGGGATTCGGGAAGACAGAAATCGCCGTCAGGGCCGCCTTCAAAGCCGCCTGCGACTCCAAGCAAGTAGCCGTTCTCGTGCCCACCACAGTGCTTGCCTTCCAGCACTTCCAAACCTTCACCGAGCGGTTGAAGGACCTGCCCGTGAGCGTAGACTACCTCTCACGGAGCAAAACAGCCAAGCAAACCGCGCAAACGCTGGAAAAGCTGAAAAATGGCAACATCGACATCATCGTCGGGACGCACAAGCTCATCGGCAAACAAGTAAGATGGAAAGACTTGGGCTTGCTAATCATTGACGAGGAGCAGAAATTCGGCGTTGCCGTCAAAGAGAAACTGCGAACCCTAAAAAGCAACGTCGACACCCTCACCATGTCAGCAACACCCATACCACGGACACTGCAGTTCTCGCTCATGGGCGCCCGAGACATGAGCATCCTGCGCACGCCACCGCCCAACCGGCACCCCATTTACACGGAACACATGACTTCCTGCCGCGAGCAAATGACAGATGCCATCAACTTTGAGATGAGCCGCAACGGACAGGTATTTTTCATCAACAACCGCATCAGTTCGCTGCAAGAGACGGCCAACACCATCAAAAAACACATCCCCGACTGCCGCATCGCCATCGGACATGGGCAGATGAAACCCGAGGAACTGGAGAAAATCATCCTCGGCTTCATCAACCACGACTACGACGTGCTGCTTTCCACCACCATCATCGAAAACGGCATCGACATCCCCAACGCCAACACCATCATCATCAACGATGCACATAAATTCGGGCTCAGCGACCTGCACCAAATGCGCGGCCGAGTTGGCAGGAGCAACAAAAAGGCATTCTGCTACCTCATCGCACCGCCCAAATCGCTATTGACTCCAGAGGCAAGACGAAGACTTGAAGCCCTTGAGAACCTCTCGGAACTAGGCAGCGGATTCAACCTCGCCATGCAGGACCTCGACATCCGCGGAGCCGGCAACCTGCTAGGAGCCGAACAAAGTGGATTTATGGAAGATTTAGGCTACGAGACCTACCAGAAAATCCTCAATCAAGCAGTAACGGAGCTCAAGAACGACGAATTTTACGAGCTTTACGGCACCAACGACACCCACGAGCTCAGAAACATCGAGGCACAAGACTTTGTCGACGACTGCACCATTGAAAGCGACATGGAAATGTTCTTCCCCGAGAGCTATGTGCCAGGCAGCAGCGAGCGCATGCTGCTTTACCGTGAATTGGAAAACATTCAAGACGACGCAGAGCTTGACGCCTACCGCAAACGACTGACAGACCGTTTCGGGCAAATCCCCAAAGAAGGCGAAGAACTGCTGCATATCGTAGCCCTGAGAAGACTAGGCCGACAGACCGGCTGCGAAAAAATCACACTTCGCCAAGGACGGATGCAGCTACAATTCGTCAGCAACATCAACAGCCCCTACTATCAAAGCGAAACCTTCGGCAAGATCATCCAACACACAGCCCAGAACGTCAGACGGTGCACGCTCAAAGAAGTCAACGGCAAGCGCCTGATGGTCATCAACGACATCAAGACCGCCCTGGACGCCCTCGAGGAACTGCAAAGCATCGGAAACCTACAAAACCACTAGCACGCACCTTCTCACGGCATACGACCATTCGCCGGAGACACTTTTTCAAAGAAAATAGGCAAAAACTTTGAATGATTCTTCCTCGTTTGATTTTTTTTCAGTAAATTTGCGTGTTCACTAAAACTTGTCAAACAAAAAAATTATAAATTAAAGAATAAATATTATGACGAAAAAGAAAATTCAATTCAGTCTCGTTTATCGGGACATGTGGCAGTCTTCAGGGAAGTTCCAACCCCGCAAAGACCAGTTGGAACGCATAGCACCCGTAATCATCGAAATGGGATGCTTCTCCCGTGTTGAAACCAATGGCGGCGCTTTCGAGCAAGTCAACCTGCTGGCAGGCGAAAACCCCAACGATGCTGTTCGCGCCTTTTGCAAGCCGTTCAACGAAGTGGGCATCAAGACACACATGCTCGACCGCGGCCTCAACGCCCTGCGCATGTACACAGTGCCCGACGACGTGCGCCAACTCCAATACAAGGTGAAACACGCACAGGGCGTGGACATCCCGCGAATCTTCTGCGGTCTTAACGACACACGCAACATCATTCCAAGCATCAAATGGGCGCTTGAGGCGGGGATGACCCCACAGGCTACACTCTGCATCACCACATCTCCCGTACATACGGTAGAATATTACAGTCGCATCGCCGACGAAGTCATCGCCGCCGGCGCGCAAGAAATCTGCCTCAAAGACATGGCCGGCATCGGACAGCCTGCCATGTTGGGAAAACTGACCAAAACCATCAAGGAAAATCATCCAGACATCATCATCCAATACCATGGCCACAGCGGCCCGGGACTGTCAATGGCATCCATCCTTGAAGTCTGCAACAATGGAGCCGACATCATCGACACCGCCATCGAGCCATTGAGCTGGGGAAAAGTGCACCCGGACATCATCTCCGTCCAGAGCATGCTGAAAAACGAAGGCTTCGACGTCCCAGAGATCAACATGAACGCATACATGAAAGCTCGCAGCCTGACCCAGGAATTCATCGACGAATGGCTGGGATACTTCATCAACCCTGCCAACAAGCACATGTCCTCACTTCTGTTGGGTTGCGGACTGCCAGGCGGCATGATGGGCTCGATGATGGCAGACCTCGGCGGCATCATGGGAACCATCAACAACATTCGCAAGAAAAGAGGCGATGCAGAATTGACCACAGACGACATGCTCGTCAACCTGTTCAACGAAGTAGAGTACGTTTGGCCGCGCGTGGGCTATCCACCGCTGGTAACACCGTTCTCACAGTATGTGAAGAACATCGCCCTCATGAACCTGCTCACCATGGAACAAGGAAAAGGTAGATTCGTCATGATGGACGATGCCATGTGGGGAATGATCCTCGGAAAAAGCGGTAAAATACCAGGGGAAATCGACCCCGAGCTCATCGAATTGGCGAAAAAACAAGGCCGCGAATTTACCGATGCAGACCCACACACCCTCATTCCAAACGCATTGGACGACTTCCGCAAGGAGATGGACGAAAACGGCTGGGATTACGGGAAAGACGACGAGGAACTCTACGAACTCGCCATGCACCCCGAGCAATACAGGAACTTTAAGAGCGGACAAGCAAAGAAAAACTTCCTTGCCGACTTGCAAAAAGCCAAAGATGCAGCATTGGGCAGCACATTGAGCCCAAAAGAACTGGCAGAATTCAAGCACGCCAAAGCAGACGCCATCGTATCGCCAGTCAACGGACAAATTTTCTGGGACATGCAAGGCGAGGGCGAATGCGCGCCAGCAGTCGAACCGTTTATCGGAAAAGAATTCAAGGAAGGCGAACCGTTCTGCTACATTCAAACCCCCTGGGGCGAACTGACCACCATCCCGGCAGCCCTGGGAGGAAAGCTCGTTGAAATCACCACCAAAGGCGGATCGAAGGTGCGCCGTGGCGATGTGCTGGCATACATCGAGAGAGCACACGAATAGGCAAGAAATGAATTATAACGAAATCATCAACAAGTATTATGCCGAAGTTCCCGAACTTCGGCATATACTTATAATACACAGCCATGGCGTAATGCAAAAAGCTTTGCGCATAGCCAGGAAGCACCCGGAGCTACGCGCCGACCTCAAGTTTCTGGAAGAAGCCGCCATGCTGCATGACATCGGCATCATCAAGACAGACGCAAAAGGCATTTCATGCTTTGGAAAGGAGCCTTACATACGTCATGGGATCCTGGGCGCGGAGATGTTGCGCGCCGAAGGATTTGAGCGCCACGCCAGAGTCTGTGAACGCCATACCGGCACTGGGCTGACCGCAACCGAAATTATTGAACAAAAACTGCCGCTGCCACCACGCGACTTCCTGCCAGAAAGCATTGAGGAACAAATCATTTGCTATGCCGACAAATTTTTCTCCAAGACACGTCCCAAAGAAGAAAAAACATGCGAAGCTGCACGAAAAAGCATTGCCAAGTTCGGAGAAGCAACCCTCCAGCGTTTCTTAGACATGGAAAAACGCTTTGAATAGAGCGAATCAAGACCATGATTGAGGTTGTAGGCCCCTGAACAGGGCGACCTCACCAGATTTTGACATCCCACATACAGGAATTTCTGACGTAAAGTGCCTAGCAATAATACGGAAACACCTCAAAAAGGACGCTGGTGAAATATCCAACAAATACGTTATCAAAAGGAAGATGGCCGAATCTCATTTGTTTATCGAAGGAGCGTGTGACGTCAAGTCAAAGAAACATCTGACATCCAAGTGTTAGCAGAAAAGTTCAACGTAAATTCAGCAATTAAAAGTACAATGTAAACAGAGAAAAAGGAATTGTTGACAATCGGTAAACAAAAATCCATGGGATTTCGAGATAGATAGATAGATAGATTGATTGATTGAGATTGATAGATATAGAACCATCCAGACTAACCATATTGTCACATAATATAAAAAATACTCCTTGAATGGTTTTATATAGTATATATGAAGACAAAATGGTTAAAATAGTCAAAAAAAACATAAATTAATCTATTTTTTGTCATTTATTGTGTATTTTGTTGCAGTTTTCCAAAAAGAATCGTACTTTTGCAATAGATAAAACTACTGGCATACAAAATATTTTGACATGTTAAGTGTCATTTAGGTAATGCGCCAAGTGATAAAGAGTATAAAAAATAGACAAAAACAGTTATAAATAGATGTATTTAAAAGATTAAAAGAAAATTCGGCGAGCGAGATGTGACTGAAACATAAAAACAGACAAAAATAGTCATAAAACATACAATTAATAAAAATTAAGTTTTTTTTCTTGCATTTTCCTACAATAAATTGCATGAAACAAAGTTTTACAAACATACAAAATCTGTAATCAAGTATGAAAAGAAAAATTATCCTCCATTTAGGTAGACTTGCGATTTCTTCTATGGGGCTGACATTGATGGCATGGATTGTGCCGAGCAATGGATTTGCCCAAGAAATCAACATAGAACAAGCCAAAAGAAATGCTACCGAATTCATCAAGAGACATGCGGCGTCCATTCCGGTGAAAGACAGGAGAGGCATTGCAAGTATCCATCCCCAGGCAAACGACCTGAAATTGGTTTACACCGAAACAGACCAAGGCGCCACTCCGGCACTCTATGTATTCGGCCTGCAAAAAAAAGGCGGATTCATTATCACATCGGCAGACGAGCGTCTCGCGCCGGTTGTCGGATACAGCGAAGAAGGTGTTTTTGACGAGCACAACATGTCATGCTGTATGAAAGACATCCTCCAAAACATCGGCAAACAAGTCACTTTCGCCCGACGTAACAATCTGCCCAAATACAGCCAAAGACTAGCCAATGACAGCCGAAGAGAAATTGCGCCATTGTTGCAATCACGATGGGCACAACGTTCTCCCTTCAACGACAATTGTCCCATCGACCCCAAAACGGGCTCGAGGTGCGTCACCGGTTGTGTTGCCACAGCCATGGCCCAAGTGATGTATTACCATAAATGGCCGGAGACGGGCACGGGCTCCAAGAGCTACTTGTGGAACGGCCAGATTCTTTCTGCCGATTTCAACAGGGCTTACCACCTGGACAAGATGAAGAATTCCTACGACATGGGAGACAAAGACGAGAATCTCTCCACTTTCTTGTACCATTGCGGCGTTTCCGTTAAGATGCTCTATTCCTCGGAAGGCAGCAGTGCACCTTATGGCGACGAGCTTGTCCAACATTTCAGATATTCAAGTGCCCTGGAAAAAATCGTTCCGACTTCAGACCAAGAGAGCGAAGTCAACACAATATTATACAATGAGTTGAGCCATGGCAGACCGATATTGGTTTCCGGCGACAACAAAGGAGTGGCAGACAGCGGACATGCGTTTGTCTGCGACGGATACAGGCCTGACGACTTTTTC
>ONQK01000107.1 GCA_900319895.1 uncultured Prevotella sp.
ATCCTCTTGCGCGATGCGCACGGGCGGATACAAGGCAACTACCAGGACGGGCAGTTCGATCGCCGGCCGGTGCCAGGAAAGGACTTGACCTTGAGCCTTGACCTGAACCTTCAAGCACTTGGTGAAAGGCTTTTGGAAGGTAAGATTGGCAGCATTGTCGCCCTAGAACCGTCTACGGGAGAGGTCTTGTGCATGGTGTCGTCGCCCACTTACGACCCTCGCCTGATGATTGGGAGAAAACGTGGGAAAAACCACCATCTGCTCTCTCAAAATGCGTGGAAACCATTGCTCAATCGCTCTATCATGGGACAATATCCGCCAGGCTCCACTTTCAAGACAACGCAAGCACTCACTTTTATGTCAGAAGGCGTAGTCACTCCGTCGACAGCCTATCCTTGCAGCCGCGGGTTTAATTATGGCCGGCTACATGTCGGTTGTCATGGACACGGCTCTCCAATTAGTTTCGTAGACGCCATCAGCACCTCCTGTAATGCCTATTTTTGCTGGGGGCTACACAGTATGTTTAGTCGGAGGAAGCAGTATGGAAGCGTAGGCAATGCGATGAACACCTGGCGCGACTATATGGTGAGCATGGGTTTCGGCTATCCATTGGGAATCGACTTGCCTGGCGAGAAGCGTGGATTGATTCCCAATGCAGAATATTACAACAATGCTTACAAACACGCTTGGAACGGACTAACTGTCATCAGCATCTCCATTGGACAGGGAGAAGTGAACGCAACACCTCTGCAAATAGCCAATTTGGCGGCAACCATCGCCAACAGAGGCTATTATTATGTGCCTCATGTGGTGAAGAAAATCACGGGAGTGCAGATGGACACGACTTTTACACAGCGTCATTACACCAAAGCGAACAAAGAATCATATGATTATGTTATTGCCGGCATGCGAAGCTCGGTGGTCAGAGGAACGTGCCGGGCCGCCAATCGCTCCGACTATTTGGTTTGCGGAAAAACAGGAACAGCGCAAAATAGAGGGCACGACCACTCTATCTTCATGGGTTTCGCGCCGATGGACGACCCTAAGATCGCAATTGCCGTCTATGTCGAAAATGGCGGGTGGGGAGCCGATTACGGGGTGCCCTTGGGAGCATTGATGATGGAACAATATATTAACGGGAAGCTCTCGCCGTCCAGCGAGCAGCGGGCAGTGACTTTCCAGCATAAAAGAATTTCGTATGGGTCAAGTAGTAGATAAACCGCAGGGAATTTTGCGCTCATTGGACTGGTGGACCATCGGCATATACCTTGCCCTGCTTACTTTTGGTTGGATCAGTGTTTGCGGAGCCAGCTATACTTATGGCGACACAGACATTTTTAGCCTTTCCACACGCTCTGGCATGCAGGTCGTATGGATAGGCACCTCAATATGCCTCGGCTTTGTCCTTGTGATGCTTGACCATCGATATTATGATACTTTTGCTTATGTCATTTATGCGGTCTTGCTGATATTGCTTTTCTTGACGATATTCAATCCGCACGAGATCAAAGGGTCAAGGTCGTGGCTGGTGCTGGGGCCAATTCGCTTGCAGCCCGCCGAGTTCGCCAAGTTTGCAACAGCGCTGGCGGTAAGCAAGTATATGGGGGGGCATGGATTCACCATGCGCAACTGGCGGCAGTTCCTCATAGCTTGTTCCTTGGTGTTGCTGCCCATGTTTTTCATCATTGGGCAGAAAGAAACGGGCTCGGCGCTGGTCTATCTGGCCTTCTTCCTGATGTTTTATCGTGAGGGGATGACGGGGAGCGTGTTGGTGACAGGTGTCGCCCTTGTCGTGTTCTTTGTCGTCGGCATAAGGTTTGCAGAAGACCAGTTTTGGCAAATGCCGGTTTCCGCAGGGCGTTTTGCCGTCTTGTTACTTGTACAAGTCTTCATAGTTGGCTTTGTCAAAACATATTGTAACAATAGAACTGTCTTCAGGATATTGATGTATACGACGGTGGGGAGTACGCTGATTCTAGTGCTTTTCTCAAAATATGTCGTACCTTTTGACATCACTTGGGCACAATTGGGGCTGATTGTCTTAATGATAGCCTATTTGTTGTACAAAGGCTTTGAAACTCGCATGCGCAACTTCTTCTTTGTCGCTTTATTTGGATTGGGCTCTGTCTTGTTCTATTATTCAGCCGACTATGTCTTGCATAATGTGCTGGGGGCTCATCAGCAGGCTCGCATCAACGTGTTGCTGGGGCTCGACGAGGACTTGGCGGGCGCCGGCTATAACGTCCATCAAAGTGAAATAGCCATTGGCTCAGGAGGTTTGCGCGGAAAAGGATTTTTGAATGGGACGCAGACAAAGCTTAAATTCGTGCCAGAGCAGGATACAGACTTTATTTTCTGTACGGTAGGCGAAGAAGAAGGATTTTTGGGCAGTGCCGGCGTTTTGCTGCTGTTTTTGGCACTGATTCTGCGACTGATCCATCTGGCGGAGCGCCAACCCTTTGGATTTGGCAGGATTTATGGCTACTGTGTGCTGAGCATCTTTCTTTTTCATGTCTTTATTAATGTCGGAATGGTGCTCGGGCTAACGCCTGTCATCGGTATTCCTTTGCCGTTTTTTAGCTATGGGGGATCTTCGCTGTGGGGATTCACTCTCCTGCTTTTCATCTTTTTGCGCATTGATGCGGGAAGAAACCTCGTCAGACAATAGTAAGAACGTCATTCCTCTGCAATTTCCCTGTGCTGATAGCTCATGCTGATGCCTACGTCACTGATGCCTGGCAGAATGTCGCGCATCATATTGTGCCGTACGCAAAAACTGACGGAGTTGCCCTGTGCTAATTTGATGGTGTTGATGGGGAAAGTGTATTGGATATAACTGATGCCTTTGCCACGCTCAATGCCGTTTTTGTCAATGAGAGGGCAAGTCAGCGTGTCGCTGGAAGTGACGTTGGAGGGATGAATGGTCTGCTCAACAATCATGGTCAGGCTCAGAAAAGGGAATAGCTCCGTGATGCGAATGCCTAAATCCGCCCTGTAGTCGCCGTCTTGGGCCGCCGGCGGGGTCTTGAAAATCAGCGTGTCGCTCTTCTCCCATCCTGTGACGGGAGTATGTCGGTACTTGTCATACACCTTATTTCGGTGACACGAAAGGGTCGTCGTCGTTACAATCAGCAATAAAGTCAGCCGAATAAATCGTTTCATCTAGTTTTTGGGCTGTGCTTGTTCCGGAGAATTCTTCTTCTTGCCTTGACGTGGCTGCTTGGGTTGTCCTGACGGCTTGTTCTTGGCCTCACGGCTGCCTTCTTCAACCTTGGGACGGCTTTTCTTTTTCTTGCGTTTCTTGTTTTTGTCAAAACGTGTGATGCTCTCGTTTTCCAACAGGTCATTCCGTTGCTTCTCGCCTTGGCTCAAGACTCCGTTTTCTTGCAATGTTTCAGGCTTTTCACCTTTTTTGTTCATGGCGATGACCTGATGGGCGCGTTTGGCGCTGATGGTCTCCAGGTTGGCGGCCAAACGCTTGTCGGTCGAATAGGTTACTAGCCCTGCCAAAATATCTGTCTTGAAGAGGTAGTAGTCGTTGTCTTTCGTCTGCAAGACGGTATCTTTGGCGGGCAAGGCTTTTCCGGCTTCAACATAGTTGTCAACCTCATAATTGAGGCAGCATTTCAACTTGGCACACATGCCTGCTAGCTTCTGCGGATTAAGCGAAATGTCTTGGAAGCGAGCGGCGTTGGTGCTCACGGAGATGAAGTTTTTCATCCAAGTGGCGCAGCAGAGCTCGCGGCCGCAGGGCCCCGTCCCGCCGATTCTCCCGGCTTCTTGCCGGGCGCCGATTTGCTTCATCTCGATTCTCACACGGAAGGCCTCGGCGAGCACTTTGATGAGCTGCCGGAAATCAACGCGTTCATCTGCAATATAATAGAAAATGGCCTTGTTGCCGTCGCCCTGGTACTCCACGTCGCCGATTTTCATCTGAAGACCGAGGTCTTTGGCTATCTGGCGGCTCTTGATCATGGTCTCGTGCTCGCGCTTTTTGGCCTCATGGTATTTTTCCATGTCTGTCGTCTTGGCAATGCGGTAGACACGCCGGATCTCGTCTTGTGACTTGATCCGGGCTTTCTTGATTTGCAGCTTGACAAGGCTTCCCGTTAAGGTTACTACGCCGATGTCGTGTCCGGGATTGGCTTCAACGGCGACGATGTCGCCTTTTTTCAAGTTCAGACCGTTAACGTTGTGATAGTATCCCTTGCGGGTGTTTTTGAATTGCACCTCAACCAAATCGGTACTTTCGTTATTGCCGGGAATGTCTGCCAGCCAGTCGTAAGTGTTGAGTTGATGGTCTTGTCTGCCGCAACCGCATGCACAAAGCCCGCGTGCGCAACCTTTCCACAGCTCGAATTTCATATCTTTGTAGTCCATTATTTTGTTGCTGTTTTGTTTTTATGTCTTATTTTTGAATCAATAGTACAATCATTTGTAGTGAGAGGTCAAAGAAAACGATGCGAGGATTGGCGTTTTGACCGATTTCCCTTTGGGCTTCGGCAAATTGCCGGTCAATCTCCATGACGTTTCCTTCGTTGATGAAACGTGCGAACTTGCTCGCAAATTGCTCTTCATCCTGGCTCATGTAAATCAGTTCCGCTTGCCGGAAATTGTACATGAAGTTCTCCCTTACCATCTTTTGAAAGTAGGTGAGCATGCGTTTCTGTTTCTCGCGACCATAAGTGGCGGCGGTTTCGCTCCATTCCTTCATCTCTTGTATCTTTCTGCCCCATGCCAGGCGCATCATTTGCTTGAACATCTCAAAAAAAACAAGGTTCTCGTTGCTGGCATCTAACTCGCCGAGGGCTTTTGTCCAGCTGCCGTCGGCTATTCGGGCGATGCGCTGCGCCGTCTCCTCGTCCAAGGCGCGCTGGCTGACAAGTGCATGCTTGATCTCCTCGTTGTTCAGACGTTTGATGTTGATACGCTGCACGCGGCTGCGAATGGTTTCCAGCAACTTCTCCGGCTCTTCGCATACCATGATGAATATGGTTTGTGCAGGAGGTTCCTCCAGTAGTTTGAGCAATTTGTTAGCGCATTCTTGGTTCATGCGCTCTGGCAACCAGATGATCGATACCTTGAACCCTCCTTGACTCGCTTTTAAGCTCAACTTCTTGAGCAGCGCATGGCTTTCGCCCACGCCAATCTCAGCCTGCTGGTTCGCAGCATTCATGCAAACCATCCATTGCTCCATGGTGAAGTAAGGACTTTTCCGCATCAGCTCTCGCCATTCTCTGCCAAAATCATCGCTTTCCATCTTATGCTCTGACGAGGTGCCGGCAGGTCGGATGACTGGAAACGAGAAATAGAGGTCGGGATGTTCCAAATGACGCAACATGGCTTCCGCGTTTTCCGGGAAACGGCTGCCGGCAGTCTCGCCGGCCTCGCGCTCGCCTAGCAGATAAGAAGCAAATGCCAGTGCCAAAGCCTTCTTGCCGCTGCCTTCAGGCCCGCAGAACATGAGGGCATGTGGGATGCGCTGCTCTTGAACGAGCTGCATCAGCCGCTGTTTGGCTTCGTTTTGTCCTATTACTTCACTAAATTTCACAACTTTTTCAGTATTGATGCACTTTTCGCAGCAAAGTTACGAAAAAAAATGTGTTTTTTAGCCAAAAAAGCGTTTTTTTATTGGAGCCGTGCCCCAAACAGTTTTACTTGAAGGCTGTCGTCTTTCGAGGCAGTCAGGTTTTTTATGTTGAAATGCCCCGCCATGGTCGCACTTTAACCATGGCAGGGCGTCTTTTCCGGTTTTTATCTCGCCTGAGATTTTTATTATTTCACTTGAATCACCAAATACTTGCTCGTGCTCCAAAAGAGCTGTGGGTCGAGAATGCGCAGGATGAACTGCTTGTTGATGTCTTTCGTCAAGTTGAAACTGTTGGACGGGTGCATCGTCAATATCTTTACAGACTTCGAATAAAGCTTGACCTCTGTTTCTTGCCGAATGTCGATCTTGGTGAAGTAGTTCTTGTTGAAGTTGCCTTGGAGCACTTTCCCGTGTTCGAGTATCTTTTGATTCTTCAACTCGCTTTTCGTGCCGAAGACATACCATGCCGTATGCAGCTGCTGGTCTTGCTTGGTGATGGTTCTCGACTTGCTGTCAGACTCGTCTTTAAGCGTGGAGACATCCTCGCTGAGGTGGTCGATTCGCTTGTCCAAGTCCCTGATGTGCGTGTGCTTTGACTCCAGGTCGGCCTTCAACAGCTGTATCTCCTTGTCCTTGTCCTCTATTTGCTGCATTAAGCTGCCGATGGTCTTCTTCATCTCAGAGCCCTGGAAGTTGCTTTTGCTCAACTGTTTCTGCAGGCGTTCTATCAGCTCACGGTTTTGCTGCATCTTGGCTTGGATGAACTTCAAGTTCTCGTGAACCAGTGTCCGACGGTTGGCCCCCTCGCCGTTCTTGGCCAGCGTCACCCGCTCCTCGGCCTCCCCAATCAGCCTGAAACCCTCCTGAATGTCGTTAAGGGTGGACATCATCTCGTCCAGCTCACCGTCGCGCTGTGAAACAACTCTCCTGAGCGAGTCAACCTGTTCGTCAAAATAACGCTGTTGCCTCGTATTATTCATGTCGCAGGATGCAAAGGCAACTGCAAACATACTCAATATCCAAATCTTTTTCATTGCGATTAGCTTTATGTTAAAATTCATTTTCTATACTTTCTGCTTATTCCTTGTCCAAAGTCTTCCCGGCTACTATGACCACAATCTCGCCGCGCGGCCCGGTCGTGGTAAAGTGGCGGACTAATTCCTCCAAAGTCCCTCTTACACTTTCTTCGTGTAATTTGGAAATCTCCCTTGCAACAGAAGCCTGACGGTCATTGCCAAAGACTGTGGCGAACTGCTGCAACATTTTTAGCAGTCGATATGGTGATTCATAAAAGATCATCGTCCTTGCTTCGTCTTTTAAATTTTCTATACGAGTAGTTCTCCCTTTTTTCTGAGGTAAAAAACCTTCAAAACAAAACCTGTCGCAGGGCAGCCCCGATGCCACTAGGGCAGGGACGAATGCCGTGGCACCAGGCAGTGCCTCTACCTTAATTCCCGCCTTGACGGCCTCGCGAACCAAGAAAAAACCCGGATCGCTAATCCCAGGCGTGCCTGCATCACTGACGAGCGCAACGGTCTGGCCTGCCAGAATCCGTTCTATGACTGCAGATGAAGTCCCGTGCTCGTTGAACTTGTGGTGAGACATCAGTCGATTTTGAATGTCGAAATGCTTGAGCAGGACACCTGATGTACGGGTATCTTCTGCCAAAATTATATCTGCCTCACGCAACACACGGATGGCTCGAAATGTCATATCTTCCAAATTCCCCACAGGGGTTGGCACTAGAAACAATGTTCCCATTTCAATGGCAAATATAATAGTTTTATTTTTCATGACAAAAAAAATGTCGATTTTCTTTGCTTTTTTTTAAACATATTTATATTTTTGCACTATGTTGACTGAGAATTTGACAGGAGAAAAGAGGCGCACCGGTAGGATTGAAGTCGTGTGTGGCTCAATGTTTTCGGGGAAAACCGAAGAGTTGATTCGTCGTATGAAACGGGCGAAATTTGCCCGTCAAAACGTGGAAATATTCAAACCGTCGATGGATATTCGGTATTCGGAGGTAAATGTTGTGAGTCATGACCAGAATGAAATCATGAGTACGCCGGTTGATTCCTCGGCAAGCATACTGCTCTTGTCGGCAGATATTGACGTGGTGGGGATAGACGAGGCGCAGTTCCTGGACGATGGTCTGGTGGAGGTGTGCAATGAGCTGGCCAATCGGGGCGTTAGGGTCATCGTGGCGGGGCTGGACATGGATTTCAAGGGGCGGCCCTTTGGCCCCATGCCCGCACTTTGTGCCATTGCCGACGATGTGACGAAGGTGCACGCCATTTGCGTGAAATGCGGTGCCTTGGCCTATGTGAGCCATCGGCTTGTGGATGACGACAAGAAGGTGCTGCTTGGCGAGACGATGGAGTACGAGCCGCTGTGCCGCGAGTGTTATAGGAAGGCAATGGAGGCTTCGGGTAAAATTTAAATATGTAACTGAGGATGTTTGAGCAACGGATTACTTTTGATAAATTTATTCGGTGGACGTTAGTCGTGCTGGCTGTGCTTGCCGGGGTTTTTACCATTAACTATCTCAGTGGCGTGCTGCTTCCTTTTGCCTTGGCGTGGCTGTTGGCCTATTTGCTCTATCCCTTGGTGCGTTTTGTGCAGTATAAGTTGCACATCCCGTTCCGTGCCTTGGCAATTGTTCTTACCCTGCTTGTTGTCATCGTGGTGTTGGCGCTGGTGTTCTACCTGATTGTCCCGCCGATGATCGAGCAGTTTGAGAAGTTGGGCGATGTGGCGGCCAGGTACCTTAGTGAGTCGTCGGTTCGGGAGAATTTGCCGGTTGTGATTCGAGACTGGCTTGAGAATAACCGTCAGGGGCTTGAAAATTTCTTCAAGAGCAGCGATTTTAATGAGATGGTTAAGAATGTGATGCCCAAATTGTTTACGGTGCTGGGCAAGACGGCCAGCGTCGTAGTCAGCATCATCGCTTCGTTTATAACCCTATTGTACACGTTTTTCATTTTGTTGGACTATGAAAATCTAACGGAGAACTGGGTGAAGGTCTTTCCCCGGAAATACCGTCCATTTTGGCAGGATTTGATGAAGGACGTGCAGCGGGAATTGAATAATTATATTCGTGGGCAAGGGCTGGTGGCGCTGTGCATGGGCATCATGTTTTGTATTGGCTTCACGATTGTCGGTTTTCCAATGGCCATAGGACTTGGCATATTGATTGGAATCCTTGACCTAGTGCCTTATTTGCACACTTTCGCCTTGATTCCGACAGCGTTGTTGGCTTTGCTGAAGGCAGCTGATACGGGGCAGAATTTCTGGTTTGTGTTCGGCGTGGCGGTGTTGATATTTATCATTGTTCAAGTGATTACGGACATGGTCGTCACGCCGAGGGTCATGGGTAAGGCCATGGGGCTAAACCCTGTGGTACTACTGCTCTCACTGTCGGTCTGGGGCGCGCTGCTCGGCTTTATAGGTCTTATTGTAGCTCTTCCGCTTACCACGTTATTGATTGCTTATTGGCAACGTTATGTGACGAGAGAGCATGAAAATACGGTGCAGGAACGGTGAAAAGAACGGTAAAAAGATATTTTTTTCAAAAAACTGTCAAATAAATTTGTCGGTTTAAAAAAAAATTGTAACTTTGCACCGCTTTTACGGCAAAATGTTGGAGATCCGTTAGCTCAGTTGGTAGAGCACAACACTTTTAATGTTGGGGTCTTGGGTTCGAGCCCCAAACGGATCACTAGCCCAAAGGGAGGATTTTCCTCCCATTTTTTGTGTGATTCGTTTTGATGATTTCTTGTCCGTCTTGCAGCATCGCATTTTTATAAAAATGCCTATTGTCAGCCCCAAAACAGAATGATAGATGGCAAGAACATCAATTTCAGGAAAATGATGTTTCAGGAATGAGGCTTGAGCCGTGCGCCAGCTCTTATTTTTCGTTCATCTCGAAATAATGCAGGGCTGCGCCGATGGCCGTGCAATATTCTGAATATTTGGGTATGCAGAAGCGTACGTTATAGAGCTTTTCCAGCGCAGGATACACATCTTTGCACTGCGGGAGAAGGCTGAGGTTGCCTATTAAGACGAAATCTTTGATGCCGCTATTTAAGGAGGACAGGATTGCTGCCGAGCCAATGGTTTGCAGGGTCATGATGATCAGTCCTAGCGCCACGTCCTCTTTGGCAGCATCGTGCAACGCCCTTCCGAAAAGCGATGCCGTGGCGTTCATCGGCAGGTTGGGGACGGGCTTGGCACTGATGTCGCCGATCATGAGGTTCACTTTCTTCTCATCGCCTTTCATGGCCAGAGTGGCAACTTGGTTGATGTCGTCGGTCTTGAGCAGCAGCCTGGAAAGACCTTGAAGTGTCCCTCCGCCCATGCCGATGCCGCCGATGTGCTGTATGTCTTTGTCGTCGCACATCACGAGTGATGTTCCTGTGCCCATTGACACCACTATCATGCGGTTGAGTTCCGACTCGTAGCGTGCGCCCAGGCCGTCGGCGATGAATTCGCCGGCTTTTGAGGTGGGGAGTCCGTAGATCGGTTTGTTGATGTATGCGCTGCCTACGCCGGTGAGCATGACGTGCTGCACGTTTGAGAGTTCAATCTTGTTGTCGTAAAGATATTTCCCAAATGCCCCATAAAGCGAGGTGACCGGGTCGTTGGCTTTGATGCGGATGGGTGACATGACCCCGTTATGTGGGTTGAAGCCGAT
>ONQK01000173.1 GCA_900319895.1 uncultured Prevotella sp.
AACACCTATAAATATGAAACAGTTTACGAATCTTTTCCAACTTTCAAAAACCTTGCGGTTTGAACTGAAACCCATTGGGAAAACCAAAGAAACCTTTAAGCAATGGCTTAAAGAAGTAAAAAGTACCGAATCTGTTGCAGATAAGGACAACAACTTGTTTGCGAAAGACGAGAAAATCAAGGAAGCCTATTTGTCTATTAAGCCGATAATGGACAAACAGCACGAGCAGTTTATTGAAAGGTCTTTGACCTCTGACGAAGCAAAAGGCATTGATTTTTCGCAATACTTTGAGGCATATCGTGAAAAAAATGTTTCGGACAAACTTGAAAAGGATTGCGCGAACAAATTGGAAATACATATCAAGAAGCGGGAAAATATTTTTCGGAAGAAATAAGCAAAGTTCTTGATAAAGAATTTACAGCGAAAAAAGAAAAGCCATACGTGTGTGCCGCAACGTTCTTTTTGGGGAATTTTCGTCTAAAAGACCTTTTTAATTTCTACTATTGTAGATGTTTTAAAGGCACAATTTTATCTATCCCATCTTTTTTCAATTTGTATTTAATGCCGTTTGAAGATAAAATTGTTGTCTTTTATGGTCAAAATCCGTTTGACATTTTAAATTTACCAACATTTTTTTTTTTCTTCGGAGAAAAATCGTTAATTTTGTCTGCCTGCTAGAATTGTTTGGGCAAACAGGAGGCATGAATGATTTGTGCCTGCAAAGAAGAAGAATGAAGGATACATTTAATTTATTAATAAACTAATAATCATGAAAGAGAACATCAAGGTAGCACCTGCTTCAGGGCGTTTAGGCGTAATGTGCGTAGGTTTAGGAGCCGTAACGACGACTTTTATCACAGGAGTATTAATGGCTCGCAAAGGCCTTGCCAAGCCAGTCGGTGCATTGACACAATATGACAGGATCCGCGTTGGCAGCGGTGCTGAGGAGCGCTATTTGCCTTATGCGGAGATTGTTCCGATTTCGACGTTGGACGATTTGGTCTTCGGTGCTTGGGACGTCTATCCCCAGAATGCTTATCAGGCGGCGATGTATGCCGAGGTCCTGCAAGAGAAGGACATCACCCCTGTGCGTGAGGAGTTGGAGGCGATTGTTCCCTTGACGGCGGCTTTTGACAAGAATTATGCCAAACGGCTGGATGGCGACAATGTGAAGAATTGTGCCACCCGTTGGGAGATGGTGGAAGAGTTGCGGGCAGATATCCGCCATTTCAAGCAAGCCCATAATTGCGAGCGTATTGTTGTAATCTGGGCTGCTTCGACCGAGATTTTCGTACCTTTCGAAGAAGCTTTCCACGGCAATTTATCTGCTTTGGAAGCGGCGATGAGGCAGGACGACCGCCAACATGTGGCACCATCAATGTGCTATGCCTATGCGGCCTTGTCGGAAGGTGCGCCATTCATCATGGGTGCGCCGAATACGACGGTTGACATTCCGGCCATGTGGGAATTGGCCGAGAAGACCAAGATGCCGATTGCCGGCAAAGACTTCAAAACCGGGCAGACACTGGTCAAGAGCGGTTTTGCGCCAATCATCGGCACGCGTCATTTAGGTTTAAGCGGCTGGTTTTCGACCAATATACTGGGCAATCGCGACGGCCTGGTGTTGGATGAGCCTCAGAATTTCCACACCAAAGAGGTGAGCAAGCTGTCTACCTTGGAGACGATCCTTGACGGCGAGCAGCAACCCGACCTCTACGGCGAGATCTTTCACAAAGTGCGCATCAATTATTATCCTCCACGCAACGACAACAAAGAAGGTTGGGACAATATTGACATTTTTGGCTGGATGAACTATCCGATGCAGATTAAGATCAATTTCCTTTGCCGCGACTCCATCTTGGCCGCCCCCTTGCTGCTAGACCTTGTCTTACTTTCCGACCTTGCCATGCGTGCCGGCCGTTACGGCATTCAGCGCTTCCTGGGCTTCTATCTCAAGAGCCCAATGCATGACTTCACGAAAAACGAGAAACCCATCAACAACCTTTATCAGCAATACACGATGTTGAAAAATGCCATCCGCGAGATGGGCGGCTATGAGGGCGATGAGAAAATTGACTGAAAAAATCATATTGTTCATCATTTTGTGTTGTCTGCCGATGTCTGCGGCAGCACAGTTGCGCGGATATGTCGTCGACCATCAGACGGGCGACAGCATCGCCTTGGCGACAATTGCGTACCATGGTCTTCAGCTAGCCGTCAAGGCAGACGAGCAAGGGCGTTTCCAAATTGAGCGCCGCAACGGGCAGCAGCTTGTGGTCTCAGCCGTTGGATACAAGCCCAAGACCATCCGCATTACGGACAAGACGACCGACATTCTTCAAGTCAGGCTTTTGTCAGAGGCAAAACGCTTGAAAGAAGTGGTGGTCAAATCGAAACGCAAGAACAAGTACACACGCAAGAACAACCCAGCCGTGGAGTTGATGCAACGTGTGATTGCAGCCAAGCGCCGCACAGACCTTTCGAATCACGACTTTTACCGCTATGAGAAGTATCAGAAGCTGACCATGGCCGTCAACAATCTCACGCCGGAGGAATTGGAAGGGAAATTGTTCAAGAAAATGCCTTGGTTGCACGAGCAGGTCGAATTATGTCCCCACAACCAAAAGTTGATCTTACCGATTTCGGTGGATGAAACCATCACAGAGCATTTGTACCGAAAAAGCCCCAACAAGGAAAGAACCATCGTGAAAGGCGAGACGACGCAGGGCATCAGCACACTTTTGCAAACGGGCGAGGCCGTCAACACGATTGCCAAAGACCTGTTTACGGACATTGACCTTTACGACGACCACATCCGCTTTCTTTCCAAGCAGTTTCCCAGCCCCATCGGGTCGACCGCCATCTCGTTTTACCGATTCTATATCGACGACACGGTGCATGTAGACCAGGACGAGTGTATCCGCCTGCAATTCATGCCCTCCAATCCACAAGACTTCGGTTTTCGCGGCGAGCTTTACATCTTGAACGACAGTACTTTACATGTAAAAAAATGCGACATGCAACTCCCGTCAAACACAGGTGTAAATTTCGTCAGCTCCATCAAGTTGAACCAAACGTATGACCGTCTTGACAATGGCGAATGGGTGCTCTCGAAAGACAATATGGTGGCAGAATTAGAAGTGACCGACCTTTTTCAGCGCGCCATTGCCATTCGCACGACACATCTGAGCGGATATTCGTTTGAACCAATTGAAAATAAACATTTCAGGGGAAGCTCACCCATCATTTACGACCCAAATGCCAAACAACGCGATGCCGACTTTTGGACGCAACACCGCAAGAGCAGCCTGACCAACAGCGAAGGGAACATGAAGAATTTCATTTCCGGCATGCGGCGCGCCAAAAACTTCGGCTGGCTGCTCTTCTTGACCAAAAGCTTGATTGAGAATTTCGTGGAAACAAGTTTTAATGAAAAGCCAAGTAAATTTGACATCGGCCCCGTCAACACGCTGATCTCCCACAATTTCATTGATGCCTTCCGATTTAGGGTCGGCGGGCGCACCACAGCCAAACTTCATCCCCACCTCTTTTGGGAAGGCTATTATGCCTACGGCAGCCGCTCAAAAAAGAATTATTACAGCACGAAATTCACCTACTCTTTCTCCCAACCAGCCTATCAGCCCGTAGAATTCCCCTCTCGCTACGTCTCATTTGAGTCGAGCTATGACGTGATGTCCCCTGCCGACAAATTTTTGATCCACAACAAAGACAACGCCTTCATGGCATTTCGGGCGCAGAAGGTCAAACAGATGTATTTCTACAATCGCCAGCGGCTCAACCTCAAGTGGGAGTGGGACATGGGGCTGGCTACCTCGTTTGAATTGAAGACAGAAAGTAATCAGCCCACTGGCGAGCTGGACTTTGTGAAAATGAACGGGCGATGGGTGGACAAAATCCGCACAACCGAGCTGACCCTAGGCATCGACTATCGTCCGGGGCAGACTTATGTCAACTCAAAACAAAACAGGATTGAAGTCAATCACGATGCCCCTCGTTTCAGCCTCAGCCACACGTTGGGCATCAAAGGCCTGTTGGGCTCGGACTATCATTACAATTACACGGAACTAAGTGCCTACAAGCGTTTGTGGCTGGGCAGCTGGGGCTATGTAAACGGACAGGTCAAGCTCGGAGCGCAATGGAACAAGGTGCCTTTCCCCCTATTGATCATTCCGCCTGCCAACCTGTCGTTTTTTGACCATGAAAACACTTTCAGCCTGATGAACAACATGGAATTTTTGAGCGACAGACATGCCTTTGCCTGTGTGGGCTGGAACATGAACGGCAAACTGTTCAACCGCATCCCGCTCATCCGCAAGCTGAAATGGCGTGAGTATATTGCCATCAGAGGCATGTGGAGTCATCTGACTGACAAAAACAATCCTCTATTGGAACGCAACAAAAAAGACCCGGATTTATTCCAGTTCCCCCAAGGCGTGCATGTGATGAGCCCCAAGGAGCCCTATTGGGAAGTCATCGTCGGCATTCACAATATTTTCAAGCTATTTGAGATCGATTATGTGCGCCGACTTTCTTACACAGGGCTGCCCACATCAACAAAACATGGCATTCGATTTGGATTTGCAATGACATTTTAAAACCCAAAAGACAAAAATGAGAAAAATAAAGAGTCCGTGGAAGGACAGTGGAGACTTTCAATGCTTTGCCTGCTCGCCAAAGAACCCCAATGGCCTGCAGATGGAGTTTTATGAAGATGGCGAGGACATCGTTTCGTTTTGGCGGCCGAAAGCCGAGTTTCAAGGATGGGTGAAGGTGCTGCACGGCGGCATCATCAGTACGCTCATCGACGAAATCGCCAGCTGGGTCATCACCAGGAAACTACAAACCACAGGTGTCACATCACAATTGTGTGTTCGATTCAAGCGACCTGTCAGTACCGACGACCATCAACTGACACTCCGCGCACGCATTGTTGGACAACGCCGGAATCTGGTGACCATTCATGCGGAACTTACGGACTCGTTCAACAAGCTTTGTGCCGACGGCGAGGCTGTATACTTCACATTCAATGAGGCCAAAGCACATGAAATGGGCTTTACCAAGTGCGAGGTGGAAGATGAGCAGCTTTTGTTCTAGGCCAAAGCCTATCAACAGAAAATATTTGGTGTTTGGCCACCTATATTCACCAGTTTTTCGTAAATTTGCAACAACTGATAAAAATTAATTCAACAAAAATAAAGAAAACATGAAATTACCTTTTGCAGAATCGTGGAAAATCAAGATGATTGAACCCTTGCGCAAAAGTACGCGCGAGGAACGTGAACAATGGCTCAAAGAAGCCCACTACAACGTCTTTCAGCTCAGGTCCGAACAAGTCTACATCGACTTGCTGACCGACTCGGGCACAGGTGCCATGAGCGACCGTCAATGGTCACAACTAATGCTCGGCGACGAAAGTTACGCCGGCGCAACCTCGTTCTACAATTTTGAAGGTGTGGTGAAAAAACTTTTCAACTTCAAGTATGTCATACCTACCCACCAAGGACGTGCCGCCGAAAACGTATTGTTCTCTTATTTAGTAAAAGAAGGCAATGTCATCCCCGGGAATGCCCATTTTGACACGACCAAAGGACACATCGAAAGCCGAAAGGCCCATGCCATCGACGTGACAACCGACGAAGCAAAAGACACGCAGCTTGAAGTGCCGTTCAAAGGCAACGTCAGCATTGAAAAATTAACGAAAGTGCTTGAAGACAACAAAGGCAACGTGCCCTTCATGGTATTGACCGTCACAAACAATACCGTAGGCGGACAGCCCGTGAGCATGAAAAACATTGAGGAGACCTGCGCATTGTGCCACAAATACGGTGTTCCTGTTGTCATGGACTCTGCCCGGTTCGCAGAAAACGCCTATTTCATCAAGACGCGGGAGCTCGGCTATGCAGACAAGAGCATTAAGGAAATCACTGCTGAAATGTTCTCACATGTTGACGGCATGACCATGTCTGCCAAAAAAGACGGGTTGGTGAACATGGGCGGATTCATCGCCACCAATAACGAAGATTGGTACCAAGGTGCCAAACTCTTCTGCATCCCTTTTGAGGGATATGTTACTTATGGCGGCATGAACGGACGCGACCTCAATGCCCTGGCGGCCGGACTTGACGAGAACACTGAGTTCGACATGCTGGAGACACGCATCCATCAAGTGGCTTATCTGGCAAAAAAACTCGATGAATACGGGATTCCCTACCAGCGGCCTGCCGGCGGACACGCCATTTTTGTTGATGCAGACAAGGTTCTGGATCAAGTTCCCATCGAAGAATTCCCTGCACAAACACTGACATGTGAGCTTTATCTCGAAGCAGGAATCCGCGCCTGCGAAATCGGCTATATGCTTGCCGACCGCGACCCTGAGACTCGTGAGAATCGTTTTGGCGGGCTCGACTTGCTGCGCCTTTGCATCCCGCGCCGTGTCTACACAGACAACCACATGGATGTCATTGCGGCAGCGCTGAAAAATGTGTACGACCGCCGCCATGAAATCACGCGCGGTGTGGCCATTGAGTGGGAAGCGCCGCTGATGAGGCATTTCACGGTGAAACTCAAACGCCTGCAATAATCACACATGTTGAGTCCTCCCAATTCTCATGGGAGGGGTTTTGAGGCAAAATACGGAGCCATTTTCAGCATTGAAAATGGCTCCGTATTTAAAGTAGGTCTGACCGAGAATGAAGATTCTTACTTCATCTCGTCATCGCCGTAAACAAAGCTGCGCTGCGCCGCCGTGAAGTCAAAGACCTCTTCCTGACGGAAAAAGCGTGCAAGCTCAATAGTGGCATTTTCGATGGAGTCGGAAGCATGCACGATGTTCTGTTGGTTGCTCATCGAATAATCACCGCGAATGGTGCCGGGTGCCGCCTCACGGGCGTTTGTCGCACCTGTCATCGTGCGTACAACCTGCACGGCATCAACTCCTCTCAGCGCCAAAGCGACAACCGGTGAAGTTTGCATCGAACCGGCAAGTGCTGGGAAAAAGGGCTTGCTGGTTAAATGAGCGTAATGTTCACGAAGGATCTGATCGCTCAACTGCATCATTTTCATGCCGACAATCTGCAGCCCACGACGTTCAAAGCGGCTGACAATCTCTCCAATCAAATTGCGCTGAACGCAACTGGGTTTAAGCAAAACAAGTGTTGTTTCCATAATTGTGTACATTGTGAATTTATAAATGGATTGCGCCGGGCGCAAAATCAGGCTACAAAAGTAGGTAAAAAAACTGAAATTCCGACATGCTGCCGCAGTTTTTCTGTCTTTCAAGTCATCATTTCCACCCTTCCCAAGACTTTTGCCGCCGTTGAAAAAGCAAATGAGGAGGCAGAATGCCAAAAGAGTACAAAATAAAGTTGCGCTTGATGCGATTTCTTGAACATTCACCTATCTTTTTCCCCCTCAAAAATTATCTCCGCTTCTTTGTATCCCATGCTTTGCAGCAAATTACGGAATTGCAACTCGGCATTTTTTCTGGCGGTTTCAATATTTTCGGGGCTCACACACCGTTCTCTCATGTTGGCATAAGCCCTTTGGTAGAGTGCCTCGCGGTCGGCCGCAGTCCATTTTCCCGACTCAAAAAACGATTTTGTACGCGCCTCGTCAATGAAATTCTCGTCCAGCAGCTCAATAGCAGGCAAGGTGGCTGTGACTTTTTCACCCTTTGCGACGAGCCACCTGGGCTTGGCCTTATGCAGGTTGATGCCTAGGCGCAAGGTGCCATAGTAAATGCGCACAAGCTCGCTGTCGCCAAAGATACTACGGCGCACCGTGTCAATGAGTTCCTCGTCGTTGATGGCCAGGAACTCCCATTCTCCGATGGCTTCTATGCTCTTGATTTGCGCCGGCGTGGGGTTGATGCCCTTCTTGGTATTCCATTCCAGTTTATTGTCCTTGTTGAGGTAGACGACCAAAACGATGGCAAAAACCGCCAGGGCAATGGCACTAAGGCCTGAACTCAGCGTTTTTTTAACTGTATTTTTGAGGATTTTGAGGATTTGTCGACTGATTTTTTTCATTTTTCAATGTTGGCTACCTTTATGATGGACTTCAGGTCTTCGAGTTTGAATTCCTTTCTGAAAGCGACGGTGATGTCGTTTTCTTCAAAACCCATTTGTCTAATCATGGGAATAAGCATGTGGGCGGCATTTTGCCGTGCGAGGTCCATCATCCCTATCTTAGGTATGCTGGCAATGATGGATGCCCTGCCCTGCTGCTCGTATTGGGTCAGTTCCTCGTCGCTGAAAGTGCTTCTTGTCATTGATACATATTGTCTGATGTTCTTGTGGTCGATACGGCTGCCGGTCATGACAATTTGAGGGTCTGGCAGGATGATTTCAATCTTCTTACCGCTGCGCCGTATGTTTTTGGTGGAAAAATGGCCGAAATCAATGTATGCTTTCAGTGTTGCATCCATGGGTATGGCAATTTTCCGGTTGCTCATGGGCACGTCAATCTTGAAATCTTTTTGCAAGAAAGTCCCTCGCAACTGCAATTGGTCATCGTGTGTGACAATCTTGTGCACACGCATTTCCGTGGTATAAAGTCTTGAGCATTGCTGTATCTGCGTAATCAACACCGGCAGGGTGTCAATGTCGACATCAGTTGCGCCAGCCCGCTTTTGAGTGCTTGAACAACCGATGACAAGAGCTGAGACGAATGGAAGCAGGAGTAGTTTTTTCATGTCACATGTGTTATTTGCTGTAATAGTACCACCAATAGGTGTCTCCAAACTCCTTTTTGCCTTGAATTATGCCATCTGCCGACGATTTTTGGGCATTGGCGATATTGTCAAAGCGCTTGTAGCTGCTGGCCAGCGCGCTGTCTTGATAGGCCAAGACTGGATGTCCGATTTGATGGGCATAGAGTGTGAGCGCCTCGCGATAATGTTTGGGCAGTTCTTCGTCAAGGGCATAATATTGAGCGACATTTTGGGCGAAGCTGTCAATATTTTTCTCTAAAAGATAGCCGCAGAGCAGATAGTCTGGAGCCGGCGTCTTCTTTTTGTTAAGGGCGGCACTTATCTTGAGGAATTTGAGGATGTCTGCTTTCCCACGAGGGCGAATTGCCGTCAATTGGTGGATTTTTTTAACCGGAAACACGACAGTCAATTGGTCTGTGCTGTCGGGGATAAGCGTGGCCGCCGTTCCGCTGACGGGGAACTCGAAGAATTTCTCTCCTAATTTCCCGTCTTGTGCCAAGGCGTATGCCAACAACATCGTCTCGGCCTCATCAAGACGGTTTTGCTTTCGGGCGAGCGCGAGGGCGCTTTCCCGGTTGCCGCGATGAAGCTGGGCTTCCATTTCCAAACGATAGTGAAAAGCTGGGTTATTGTTGCTCAAGACACAGGTCAAAGCCATTAAGACAAACAAAGCCAGAAGATTGAGCCATACAATCCGTACAAAATATTTTCGTGGCGTGAGCCAGGACATGCGCACACTGAGTTTTCGACTAAGCCAAACAACGAGGAAGAAAATGACTAAAAGCAAAGGCATCAGCCACTGCCACGACGGGCTGAACACCTTTCCGCCATGATCCAATTCTGTGTCCGTCAGCCATGCCAAGGTCAGAAGCGAGGGCAAGTAAGTGATGGCTTGTATAAAAAGAGGAACGCGGACGATTGCCGAGACTAGAAATTGCAGGACAAAGAGCACCAAGACGATGACAATCGTTCCTATTTGCTTGTCGTAATGCGTTATTCCACCCGACAACACATGCTGTTTGGCCGCCAAGAGATCTGCTTGGTAAAAATACAAGTAGCTAGACGAAAAAATCAGGAAAACAATGGCGCAAAGGCTCCTGACGAAAATGTCGGTGCTTGTTAGTCTTTTCTTCATGATGTTCTGAACTTGTTAATTCTTCTTAAAACAACGGCGCTGCGTGCCGGGATATATAGTCTCAGCCACTCCTTTCCAACGTCTTCGTAGACGGCATCGGCAATGGTTTGATGTATCGTCGCATCGGCGGCCAGCCCATTACCGCCGAAAGAGATGGCATCTGTGTTGAGCACTATCCCATACTCGCCTTTGGGCACAAGAAACCCGTAGTCGGCAAACGAGCGGGTCGGACTGAAGTTGAAGGTGAAAACGAGGTCGCCGCGCATGAGGCAAAGGATTTGATCCTCGTCACTATGCCAAATTTCCTGAACCGGAGTTGCCGCGAAATGAGGCACACTTTTGACAAGCTCCAGCATGGCTTTATCAAAATCACCGAGCCAATGGTAGCAAAGCTCCGGATCGTCGGTCAAATGCCATTGTCTTCGTGCATACAAATGGCTCCACCGGTTTTCTGCCCTCGGAAAATCAATCCATTCGGGATGTCCAAACTCGTTGCCCATAAAATTGAGGTATCCGCCATTGATAGCAGCTATGGTTGCCAGCCTTATCATTTTATGAAGGGCAATGCCACGCCTGGAGGCATCGGTCTCGTCACCTTTTTTGAAATGCCAATACATGTCGGAGTCTACGAGGCGAAAAATGATTGTCTTGTCGCCAACCAGCGCCTGGTCGTGGCTTTCACAATAAGAAATGGTCTTCTCCTCCGGCCTCCGGTTCTTCATCTCCCAGAAAATACTGCTCATTTTCCAGTGCTCATCAGGCAGTTCCTTGATGATTTTAACCCAGTAGTCGGGAATATTCATGGCAAGACGATAGTCAAAGCCCATTCCGCCGTCGGCAAATGGAGCCGCGACCCCTGGCATCCCGCTCACTTCCTCTGCGATGGTCATTGCAGATGGGTTGAGCTCATGTATCAAAAGATTGGCCAGCGTGAGATAACTGATGGCGTCAATGTCTTGATTACCATTGAAATAGCCGTCATAATGCATGAAAGAGCCGTTGATGCCATGGTCATAATAGAGCATGGAGGTCACGCCGTCGAAACGAAAACCGTCGAAATGAAACTCCTCCATCCAATATTTGCAATTGGACAGCAAAAAATGCAGGACCTCGTTTTTCCCATAGTCAAAGCACAGTGAATCCCAAACCGGATGCACGCGCCGCTGGCCTTGGCAGAAAAATTGATGTTTGTCGCCCGCCAGTAGCCCGAGCCCCTCGACCTCGTTTTTAACGGCATGCGAGTGTACCAAATCCATGATGACACTTATGCCGTTCTCGTGCGCCGCCTCAATGAGCGATTTCAGTTCCTCGGGCGTTCCAAAACGGGATGAGGGGGCAAAAAATGACCCGACATGGTAGCCAAAGGAAGCATAGTAGGGATGTTCCTGGATGGCCATCAGTTGGATGCAATTATAGCCATCGTCAATTATCCTGGGCAGGATTTTCTCTTTGAATTCGGTGTAAGTGCCAATGGTTTCTGCATCTTGTGCCATGCCTACATGGCATTCGTAGATGAGCAAAGGCGCAGCCGCCTGGGGCTTGTAGCTATCTTCCTCTTTCCATTGAAAATCTTGTTCGGGAAGCCAAGCTTGTGCCGAGAAGATGTGGGTCTGCGGGTCTTGTACGACACGCCGAGCCCACGCGGGGAGGCGCTCGCCGCAGCCGCCGTCCCAATAA
>ONQK01000110.1 GCA_900319895.1 uncultured Prevotella sp.
CTTTTTGCCCCTCCACTGCTGCTTGTTTCACCTCGACAGGCTGCCAGCGCACCAGCGGTTTTATTTCAAAGGAACTCAGCGCGTACAACTCAGGAGTCAACAGTCCTGCCTCGCAGGGCTCGAACTCGTAGTTCCCCTCTTTATTTAGAGAAAGGACACCGATGTCTTCCAATTCATACTCGCCGTCTTCACTAAGATGCTGTTTCAACTCCTCCACTTCACCTTCAATCCGCCTGATTGCCTCCGGATAACTGATGTCGTATGCCTCAATATAGGATTGCGCCAACAAGGAGTCGTTAATGGTCAATTGCGGGTTAAAGCCCAAGGTGCGCAAAGGTGGATAAAAAAAGTTGGTCGACACCTCACATTGCGCATTTACATAATGAGCCGTGAAGCCTCCAAATTGCGGGACGATGACGCAATCATTGTCCAAGAGCAAAATCTCGATATGTCTTCCAAGTTTTATCACGTTTGCAAAAATACGTTTTTTTTTTCACATAGGCAATGCCTGGCATCGAAAAATACGAAACATTAGCTTTAGAATGATGTTTTAAATAAATAAAAACCAGTTATTTATAAATTTTAATTAATGTTTTACTTTTTTACTTTTGAACCATTCTCAAAATGCTTTTTCATGCTCGTTTTTTTATGCATAATCCTCTAAAAGCATCTTTCTTTAGTGTCAAAACATTTGAATTCCTGCAATAAAATCAAGATGAAAGGATGCGAGAATTCAAGTAATTTTATTATTTTTGTGCCTTGAAAGTTATAGAATTGTTTTTTTGAATACATTTCGTAAATTTATCAAGCGTACGATATGGCTGATTGTCGGATTGCTCTTGTCCGTCTTCATTGCCGTTCAGCTTCCTGGTGTCAAGAAGTCGCTAGGCAGTCGCATCGCACAAGTTCTTTCCTCGGAACTCAAATCCAAGGTGGAGCTTAAAAGTCTTGACATCGGTTTTTTCAATCGTCTGATCCTGAACGACCTCTGTATTTACGACCAACAAGATAGTGCCATGCTGTGTGCCAGCCGAGTTGCGGTAAAAATAAAGCTCCTTCCCCTTTTCAAACAGAAGATCAGCATCTCGTCCGCCCAGATTTTCAGTTTACGGTGCCGGTTTTACCGTAAAGATGCCAAAAGTGCCCTCAATGCCAAGTTTGTGCTTGACAAACTTCAATCTGAGGACAAAAAAGACCCTTCTCCGTTAAGCGTCAGTCTCGGCTCGCTTGTTGTGCGTAATGGTTCTGTAGAATACGATGTTTTAAGTGAGCCGCAAGAAACGCATTTCTCCCCCAGCCACATTTCACTTCACGACATTAATGCCCATTTGAGCATCCAACAATTCACAAAAGACTCCATTAGCCTGAACATCAAGCAGTTGAGCTTAAGGGAGAGGTCAGGATTGGTCGTTCAGAATTTGAAATTCGAGGTTAAAGCCAATCAAAACGAAGCCCAATTAAAGGATTTGATCTGCATGCTTCCCTCTTCAAGCATTGTCGTCAACTTGTTGTCTGCAAAATATCAGCTAAAGGACGGCACTTTGCTTCCCTCAAGCCTCAATTACATCGGGGCGCTTGACAAGAGTAAGATTTCAACCGAAGATTTTACTTTCATCGTACCCGACTTAAAAGAAGTTCCAACAATTTTAGATGCAGAAGGCCATTTCCATGGAACTCATAACTCACTTCATATCAACCACATAGACATCAATAGCAGGAATCATCAATTGGACATTCTGGGCAACGGCAGCATCACTCATCTGGACTCCTCCCCCATTTGGCATGTCAAAGTCAAACGCTTTAATGTCAACAAATCGTATGTACAATACCTCAATCAAAAGCTGCGGCACGACCACAAGTTGCCCCAAGCCGTCCTTCGCCTGGGAAATATCAGTTATACCGGTTCGGCCTCTAGTGTAGGACAGACGCTTGAGGTGAATGGGCACTTCCAGTCTGAGGCGGGCCATGCGACATTGACACTGCATAAAAAAGAAAATGTATGGAATGCCCATGTTGAAACCTCTCAGCTCAATTTAAGACAGATTTTAGACGCTCCCATTTTGGGCGATGCCGCAGGAAATATTGACTTGAAGATTGTCGATGGGAAAAATTTTATTGGGAAAGGCCATATTTCGCAATTCACCTATAACGATTACGAATACCACGACATCCGTGTCGACGGCACATACAAAAACGACATCTTCGACGGACGGCTGGAAATCAGAGACCCTAATGCCAACCTGCGCCTCAATGGCGTCGTCAACCCCCAAAAACTCACACAAATCAACCAATTGAACCTTGAAATTCAAACCTTGAACCCCAGGGCACTGAATTTTTCCAAGAACGAGAAGGAGGACTACCTGTTGCAGGACATCCATTTGAGCAACAACATTCGAGGTAAAGAACAAACCCTTACATTCAGCAGTCCATACGCATCGGCCAAAATCACGGGTCAGTATGACTACATGACGCTCTTTGACAGTTTCAGCCGTATTGTCAAGCAGCAACTACCTTCCTTCCCATGGCTTTCGAGCCCGCGTAAACAGACGCACAACCAACTGGCCATTGACGCAACCATTGAGGACATGACACCTCTTGAGAAGATTCTGGACATTCCGCTGAAGATAAAAGACCCAATACGCATAAAAGGTGAAGTCGACGATGTTGCACAGTATATGAATGTCGAATTGAAGATGCCTGATTTTGTCTATGACGGCGTGCATTTCAACCAAGGTCATGTGAAGCTGCAAAACATGAATAAAAAGCTCAAAGGTGACTTGGAGCTAGTCTTAAGCCAACAAGACAGCATCAATTCAGACCTCAAATTAACGGCTGAGGCCTATAACGACACGATTTTGACGACTTTTGCAGGCAGTTACAAGACCACCGTCGGGCTGGCTGCAGGAATTTTGCAGTCTAAAATCCATTTTTATAAAGACAGGAAGGCCGACATTGTCACACAATTCGACATTCTGCCGTCAGAGGTTGAAATCAAAGGCCTAAAATGGGACATCGAGCCCTCGGCCATTGTCTATAAAAAGCACGACATCATTGTAGACGGCGTCAAATTGAAGCACAGCGACCAATATGTCGGCATAAAAGGCCATGTCAACAGAAACACGCAAGACAGTCTCTTGGTCGAGCTGAAGGACATTGATGTGGCGGATGTCTTGGAGTTTGTCAATTTCGACGCTGTCAAATTCAGTGGAAAAGCCTCGGCTAGGGTAGCGTTGTCGTCATTGTTTGAGAAAGACCCTTTTATGGAAGGGAATGTCCGTGTGACAGACTTCAAATTCCAGGACGGTAATATGGGAGTTTTGCATGCCAATGTCGGCTACAACAAGCTCTACCAGCGCCTAGACATTAAGGCCAAGGCAGATGAAGGGGAAAAAAGATATACAGATATTGAAGGCTATGTCTCACCTAAGAACAATGCCATTTCACTCGAATTCAAGGCCAACAATTCATCCCTGGCGTTCATGGAAGGCTTTTGTGGCTCATTTATGAGAAATGTGAGGGCACAGGGCCTTGGCACGGTTGCCTTGGAAGGCACTTTTGATGCCTTGAATTTGCGAGGTGAAGTCATCGCCAACGGACAGCTCGGCATCAGCCCCACGAACTGTGACTATCAACTGGACGCTTGCTTTGTCAAACTTGTGCCAGACACCATTTTTATTCAGTCTACAACAGGCAAAAACATATTTTATGATAAAGAACACAATAGAGGTGAAATTTCCGGAGCAGTTTACCATAAGAACCTGACCAATTTGACCTACAAACTCGACATTAATGCTGAGAAACTATTGGTGTTTGACACAAAAGAAGACTTCAGCGACGTTTTCTATGGAACGATTTACGCCACTGGAAGCTGCAAGATAAAAGAAGAAAACGACGATGTGGTTTTCGACATTGAAGCAATGCCTAACAGCGGCAGCCAGATAGTCTATAAAGCCGAAAGCTCGGAAAGTGCCAACAAGACGTACATCACATGGCGGGACAAGTCAAAATTAACTGAAAAGGACAGAGACATTGCCAGTTTTAATGAGAATAGCGAGAAGGCGGGAGATGTTAAAATGAATTTCAAGATCAATGCCACGCCCGACCTTACCCTGAAAGTCTTTATCGACCCGGAGAATGCCATAGATTTTCAAGGCTCAGGAGCGTTGCATGCCAAATACTCAACCTCTGCCTTTACAATGTATGGCAACTACTTGGTTGAAAACGGCAAATACCGCCTCAAGAACATTCCATACCTGGAAGGATTCATAGAAAAAGACTTTTCGTTCAAGAATGGAGGGGAAATCAAGTTTAACGGCGACCCCAACAATGCAGAGCTTAACCTCAAAGCCTTTCACGAGATAAAAAAAGCCGACCTGTCCAACCTCAACATCTTCATCAACAAGCAAGAAAGAAAGGACATAAAGTGCTTGTTGAACATTAAGGGAACGCCCGAGAACTCAAATATCGAGCTGGACTTTGAGCTAGCCACGACCAACGAAGACATACAGCAAGCCATCAAGAAATTGTTTCACACGAAAGAAGAACGTCAGCAACAAACCGTTTCGCTGCTGATGAGCGGACGTTTCTATGTCAATGACAACAAGAATGCCACGGCATCGCCCTTGAGCGGGCAATACGGACAGATGGCCATGGGGGTGGCGGGCAATACCATCACGCAAAAATTAAACAACATCATCCAAAAAGTCAATAAGAACTCCCACTTGAGCTTTACGACCAACATCTCCCCTGGCGAAGAAGGCTTTAACAATGCACTATATACAGGAAGTATTTACTATACAAAGAACAGGTTTAGTTTTAGCGGACAATTCGGTTATAGAGATAACAGCAATAACGACAACAGCTCTATCGTCACCGACGTTGATGTTGACTATAAGCTCTTTAAGAACCTTAACTTGAATTTTTACAATAAAACCAACGAGCGGTATTTTATCGAGAACACTTTAAACACGCAAGGCATAGGCTTCAAATATCAGACCGACTTCAACACTTGGTTCTTTGCTCCCAAAAAACGGGGGAAGACCGACGAAAGGACTAAAAAACAAAAGGCTGACAGGATTTCAACAAAATAATAGCCGGCTGCCCCCCCTTCGAGTAGCAGCCGGCCGACGGTGTCTTTTCACCTTGAAAAGAAAGGTGAGAATTATTCCTCCTCGGGCGAAATCAATTTGTAGCCTTTGCCGTGAATGTTGATGATTTCAATGGCAGGGTCGTCTTTCAAATGTTTACGCAACTTGGTGATATAAACATCCATTGACCGTGCATTGAAGTAATTGTCGTCGATCCAAATGGTCTTCAAGGCAAAATCACGCTGCAAAATTTCATTTGAGTGCGAGCAAAGCAAAGCGAGCAGCTCGTTTTCCTTGGTTGTCAACTTAATCTGTTTGTCGCCAATGGTCAATGTTTGCTTCTGCGTGTCAAAGGCAAATTGCCCAAGCTTGTAATAGGTGCTCTCCTTTGTCTTCTTACCGCGCACGCGCCGCAAGATTGCTTCAACGCGGAACACCAGCTCTTCCATGGAGAAAGGCTTGGTGATATAGTCGTCCGCACCCATTTTAAAGCCTTCAAGGATGTCTTCTTTCAGCGCCTTGGCTGTCAAGAAAATCACAGGGATGTCCGGGCTTGCCAGATGAATTTCCTGTGCCAAAGTGAACCCGTCTTTCTTGGGCATCATAACGTCTAAGACACATATATCGAATTTCTCCTTCATAAATGCCTTGTATCCAGCATCTCCATCTGCACAAAGTTCTGTTGAATAGCCCTTTGCCTGCAGGTACTCGCGAAGCAACATGCCTAAGTTTTCGTCGTCTTCGCACAACAAGATTCTTACATTCTCTTCCATAATCTCTAGTTTTTAATTATTGGTAATTTAATAATGAATTCTGTCCATTTCCCGTAGTCGCTTTCCACAAGAATCTCGCCTTTTTGCAGCTCGACGATACTCTTGACGTAAGCCAGCCCCAGCCCAAATCCTTTGACGTCGTGCAAGTTTCCGGTATGCACGCGATAGAATTTGTCAAATATCTTCTTCAAGTTCTCACGTTTTATGCCTAAGCCTGTATCACGAACCGACAAATAAACGTGGCTCTCATCGCTCCATGTCTTCAAATATACATTGACCGGCAGGTCGGACTTGCGGTATTTCACCGCATTGTCGATGAGATTGTTGATCACATTCTGGAAGTGCATCTCGTCGACATAAATAATTGGGTCGGCCGCCCCAAGGTCCAAGTGGATATGGCCGCCAGTATGCTCGACACGCAACTTGAACGTCTTGGAAATGGCTTCCACCATCTCGTTGAGGTCTAGTTCCTTGTCTTTCATGACAATTTTCTTGCGGTCAAACATGGAAATCTGCAACACTTTGTCTATCAAATAGCGCAAGCGTTTTGACTCATCATTGATGATGTTGCCAAGGTTCTGCAGCATCGCGGGGCTCTTGGACAACGAGGTGTCGTGAAGCATCTGCGCCGCCAACGAGATGCTGGAAATCGGTGTCTTGAGCTCATGGGTCATGTTATTGATAAAGTCGTTTTTAATGTCAGAATAACGTTTCTGGCGGAAGATCACCACAATGGTGAAAAGGAATGTCAACAACAGAATAACGGTAAAGACGATTGCCGGAATCATAAAACGGATACTCGAATAGAGATAGCGGTCCATGTTCGGGAAATGTATGTGGACAATACCTGTTTTTGAAGGCTGTTCGTTGCGGAACAACATCTGCGAATAGACGTATTCCTCACCGCTGTTTTTGTATTCCGAACAACGGTAGATTTCCCTGCCGTCCTGAGTGGTCACGATGAAATGATATGGAATCGAGATGCCGTTATTCATTAACTCTGCCTTTAAGACCTGGTCTAGCAGCTTGAAGTTGATACGCTTTTTCAGAGGCTTTTCCAAATTTGAGGATAAAATGCTATATATCACTTCGTCGACCAGCGCCTTTTGGTAAATATACTGATTCTTGAACTTTTCTTGCAGCGACGTGGACGTTTCCCTGATGATTTGTTGGTCATTGCGCACGATTACAGCCTTTGGGATTGCCGAAGGCTTGGTCTTCATCACCTTCAATTCAAATGGTGTCTTATTGCTGCCTTCATTGTCTTTCTTGCCCTCTTTCGTAATATGCAGTTCCATGTAACGGAGCGTCTCATTCAGCTCCATATTCCGGGAAACCTGATAAAGGGAACGGTACACAGACTCGTCGAACTGCTCCTTTTTCATCTCAACCATTTCTTCGAGATATCTAATTTGCAGTAACAACAGGGCCAGAAAAGCAAAACCCATGATGATGGCTATTATCCAAATCGTTCGCTTCTTCATATAGGCAAAGATAAAATTTTTATATAATATTATAACAAAAAAACAAGAATTATGTTAATGTGTTTTTAATATTTAACTAAAAATATGATATATAATTGATAAAAATCAATCAAAATAGCCAAAAGATGATGATTGAGGAAAGAAATTGTAACAAAAAATCCTCGATTCGGTAGTTGAATCGAGGATTTACAACAGCTTGTTTTCCTTTAATCTTCTTCATTTGCAGCATCTTCCTCGTGTTCTTTGATGAGTTGCTGCTGGATTTCATTGGGCACAAGTTCGTAGCTTGAAAATTTAGTATTAAACGACGCGCGTCCTCCCGTCAAGCTGCTCAAAGAGATGGAATAATTGGCCAGTTCCTTCAATGGGATTTTTGCGTTCAATTTCTGATAACCGGCCTCTGAGTCCATGCCCATGATGATGGCACGGCGACCTTGCAAATCGCTCATCACATCGCCCATATAGTCGGCCGGGACAAGCACTTCCAAGTCATAAATCGGCTCCAGGATTTTGGGGCCAGCCTCTTTGAAGGCTGCCGAGAAAGCATTTCTGGCTGCCAGCATAAACGAGAGCTCATTAGAGTCTACCGGGTGCATCTTGCCGTCATAAACGATGACACGCACGTCGCGTGCATAGCTTCCCGTCAACGGCCCTTGCTCCATGCGATCCATCACGCCTTTTAAGATTGCCGGCATGAAGCGGGTGTCGATGGCACCGCCGACAACAGAGTTGATGAACACCAGTTTTCCACCCCAGTCAAGCGTAACCTCTTCTTTTCCCTTGAGGTTGACCTTAAATTCCTGGCCGCCGAGTTTATAGGTCGTCGGGTCGGGCATTCCGTCGGTATAGGGCTCTACAATCAGATGCACCTCGCCAAATTGCCCTGCACCACCCGACTGCTTTTTGTGGCGATAGTCGGCACGCGCAATCTTGGTGATGGTCTCGCGGTATGGGATTTTGGGCTCCTCAAAAAGTGTCTGGATTTTTTCATTGTTTTCCAAACGCCACTTCAATGTCCTCAAATGGAACTCGCCTTGTCCATGAACAATGGTCTGACGCAATTCTTTGCTTTGTTCTATCACCCATGTTGGATCTTCTTGGTGCATTTTCAGCACTGCCGCCATCAATTTTTCAGTATCTGCCGTGTTCGCGGCTTTGATGGCACGGGAATATTTCGAATTGGGGTATTTTATGAAGTCGAACTTCCACTCGCAGTCCTTTCCATTAAGGGTGTTTCCTGTTTTTACGTCTTTGAGCTTCACCGTACACCCCAAGTCTCCAGCATTGAGTTGGTCGACAGGAATGCGATTTGCGCCGGCGCAGGCATAAAGCTGCCCTATGCGCTCTTTTGAGTTCCTGTCAACATTTGTCAAGTCGTCTCCCGTCTTTATCGTTCCGCTCATCACTTTAAAATAAGAGACTTCGCCGATGTGCGGCTCTACACCCGTCTTGAAGAAATAGACAGACTCGGGAGCATTGGCGTCCGGCGCGATTTCCTCACCAGCTGTATTAACGGCCTTCGGCATGTCGGTAACAAACGGTACGACGTTACCCAGGAATTCCATCAAACGCCTTACGCCCATGTCTTTTTCCGCACAGACACAGAATATCGGGAAAATCGAGCGTGTCACGAGCCCTTTGCGAATGCCTTCGCGCATCTCATCCTCGGTAAGGCTCTCGCTCTCAAAGAATTTTTCCATCAATTGCTCGTCGTTTTCGGCGGCTGCCTCGACCAATGCCTTGTGGTAGCTCAATGCCTTCTCTTTTTCCTCTTCCGGGATTTCTTCGATAATGGGTGCGCCGCCCTCCGGCTTCCAAGAATATTTTTTCATCAACAGCACGTCAATAACGGCATTAAAATTAGGGCCAGTCTGAATTGGGTATTGCACGGGCACGCATTTTTGACCATAAATTTCCTTCATGCCATTGACAATCATCTCAAAGTCGCATTTCTCCGAGTCCAATTGATTGACGAGGAAAATGACTGGCTTTTTCAACTTTTCAGTGTACCTGAATGTGTTTTGCGTTCCTACTTCCGGACCATACTGGCCATTGATGAGCAACAATGCCTGGTCTGTCACGTTCAAGGCAGTAATCGCACCGCCGACAAAATCGTCTGCCCCTGGACAGTCGATGATATTCAGCTTTTTATTATTCCACTCCACATGGAAGACCGTTGGAAATACAGAATAGCCATATTCTTGCTCTACCGGGAAATAGTCGCTGACTGTGTTTTTCGATTCTACCGTGCCTCGGCGCTTGATGACGCCAGCTTCAAATAACATACTTTCGGCAAGGGTTGTCTTGCCGGAACCCGCACTGCCAACGAGGGCAATGTTTTTGATCTCATTAGTTTGATATACTTTCATATCGTGTTAGTATTAATAATTAATTGTTTTTCTTCAAATACTCTTTATTGAAAGAATTATTCCGCCGTCTAAGTTAATGATTTTCTTTTGAAAATCCAAAATATTTTGCAAGAAATCTGTCAACTTTTAAATCATTATCGTAATTTTGCATCAAAAGCGAGGACTTTGGCATGGCAGGCATCTATATACACATTCCTTTTTGCAGTAGTCGGTGTGTCTATTGCGGATTTTATTCGACAACTCATTCTGAAAGCAAGCAGACGTATGTCAACATGCTGCTCAAAGAGATGGAGTTGCGCAAGAATTATTTGCCAAAAGCGCATCAAAGCATTGAAACCATCTATTTCGGGGGAGGAACCCCCAGTTTGTTGGCCCCTAGGCAAATCCAACAGCTGCTGCTATATATAAATAAGGTATTTAAAGTCGCCCAAAAAGCTGAAATAACATTGGAATGTAATCCGGATGACATTAACTGCGAATTCGTGAAAGACATACGGCAAATAGGCATCAATCGCATCAGTATGGGGGTGCAGACCTTTTCAATCGAGCGATTGAAATTTCTTAAAAGAAGACATAGTGCACAACAAGCCATTGAGGCCATGAATGTCTTGCGCCGTAATGGATTTGACAACATCAGCATCGACCTTATCTTCGGATTCCCGGAGCAGTCTCTCAAAGAATGGGAGGCGGACTTGGACAAAGCTCTCCAACTACAACCAGAACATATTTCGGCCTATAGCCTGACGTATGAAGAGGACACACCACTTGATCATTGGCTGAAACAAGGGAAGATAAAAGAACTCGGTGAGGAAGAATGCCTCAAAATGTATCAGTTGCTCGTTGACAAGTTGGTGCAAAATGGCTTTGAGCACTACGAAATCAGCAATTTTGCAAGACAAGGGCGCAGGGCACGCCATAACAGCTGTTATTGGACTGACGTGCCCTATCTCGGCATCGGAGCCGCTGCCCATTCTTACGACCTTTGCACCCGGCAATGGAACGTTGAAAATGTGGAACAATACATCGAAAGCATGCAACAGGGGAAAATCCCGGCAACAATCGAGCAACTATCTGATATTGAGCGTTATAATGACACCATCACCACAAGTCTCAGAACCTGCGAAGGAATAGACCTGGCACTGCTTGAATCAAAAAATGGCTCTTTCTTCAAGGAATACCTGATTAAAAATGCTCAAAAATATTTGGAGCAAAATGATTTACGAATTAAAGGAAATCACATCGGACTCACTCTCAAAGGAATTTTTATTAGCGACACCATCATGGCTGATTTAATGATGGTAAACAGCAATTAACACAAAAAATCATGGCATGGACTCTCAATTTTCAGCAAAAAAGCGTAATTTTGCAAATTCTTCACAAAAATACATCAAAAAAATGAACAACGACACGATTTGCGCCCCAGCCAC
>ONQK01000185.1 GCA_900319895.1 uncultured Prevotella sp.
ACCACGATTTTTCCTGCATATTCTTCTGCCAACTCGCTGATCAATGGCGCCAGCATGCGACACGG
This sequence comes from uncultured Prevotella sp., assembly GCA_900319895.1. Taxonomy (GTDB): domain Bacteria; phylum Bacteroidota; class Bacteroidia; order Bacteroidales; family Bacteroidaceae; genus Prevotella. The sequence goes on from ONQK01000185.1 coordinate 66, forward strand.
GCCGCACCAAGTTGCCCAAAGGTCAACAACCAATGGCAATTCGCCATTCTTGTAACTCTCAAAATTTTCTGTTGTAATTGTAACTTCCATTATAATCAAATCTATTTTAATGTTGATATTAAATTCTCATTTTCCTTGCAAATATACAAATTTTTATTATTCTAACAAGAATTCCTTCTTTTTATTTATTCAGTTGACTTGAAAACGGAGGATTTGCTGTACATTTCCGGCCTCTTCTCCACTGTTCTCGTCATCAGTTCCGTTGTTTTCCAGAAACCCAATCAATTCCTTGGTCAACTTTATGCCTGGGCGCGGCCCTCTCAAAAGTACTTGTCGGGCATGTTCGCCATTATTGACAAGGGCAATGTAAAGCTGTGTCGTTCCCGGCTCGACAAGACTTTCCAACTCGGTGATGAACGTGTCGTTAAGTGCAAGTGCCGGGATGGTAATCGTAAGTTTTTCAATCTGTTTGTCCCTCACATCGCTGAGATATTCCACGTTGGTGAGCCTCAATTCATAGCTACTACTATTTTTAAAGCGTTGTACATATTGTGCTGTAACAAGGATTGAGGCGCCTTCCACGAACCAGTTTCGCCAATTGGTCCAGTTTTCGTCAAAAAGCGCGAGCTCTCCTGAGCCTTCGTAGTCTTCGATGGTGACGAAGCCAAAAGGCTTGTTCGTCTTTTGGGAGAAAAGTTCTTTGACATTGGTGATTATCCCACCGAATCTCAGCGTTGCGCGCTGTGCCAAGCCGACTTTGTCTGCATCCCTTCCCACTTCGCTGACATGCGTATTACAAAGATATTTCAGGACTACCGAATAGTCGTCCAGCGGATGTGCTGAAAGATAAATTCCGACGAGTTCACGCTCGCGGTTCAAACGTTCCAGCGAGCCCCATTTTTCCGTTTTCGGGAATTTAGGCACTGCCATTTCTATGCCTCCCATATCTCCGAAGAGCGAGTTTTGGCAGCTGCTGACCTCTGCCTGAAAAAGTTGTCCGTAGCGCAAGAGTTGCTCCAAAAAGGTTTCTCCCTTGGCATTAGGGACAAAATAAGCCTCGCGCAGCTCGCCAAAGCTGTCGAATCCTCCGCTGAGCACCAAGCTTTCCAGCGCTTTTTTGTTCACTGCCGTCAAGTTCACCCGTTGAATGAAGTCGTAAATGTCCTTGAACGCTCCGTTTTCGTTCCTCTCGTTGATAATTGCGGTGCTGGCGGACTCTCCCATGCCCTTGATGGCGGCCAGCCCGAAGCGGATTTCCCCCTTTTTATTGGCTGCGAACCTCAGTTGACTTTCGTTGACATCAGGCCCGAGAGTCTGCACGCCTATTGAGCGGCACTCGTCCATCAGCTTGGTAATTTCCGTGATGTTGTCTTTGTTTCTGCTCATCACCGCCGCCATGTATTCTGCCGGATAGTGTGCCTTGAGATATGCCGTCTGATAGGCCACCCAGGAGTAGCACGTTGCATGACTTTTGTTGAACGCATATTCTGCAAATTTTTTCCAATCGTTCCAAATCTTCTCCAAGATTTTCAGGTCGTAGCCGTTTTTCTGACCGCCTTCATAGAACAATCCTTCCAACTCCGCCATTTTCTTCTGGTCTTTCTTTCCCATCGCCTTGCGCAGCGTATCGCTTTGCCCTCGAGTGAAATTTGCCAATTGCCTCGACTGAAGCATCACCTGCTCTTGATAAACCGTGATGCCGTAAGTGTCCTTCAGGTATTTTTCCATGCAAGGCAAATCATAGGAAATCCTTGATGGATCCCGCTTGCGGGCAATAAATTCCGGGATATAGTCCATCGGTCCTGGCCGATACAACGCATTCATGGCAATCAAGTCTTCAAATGCCGTTGGTTTCAGCTCGCGCAAATACTTCTGCATACCTCCCGACTCGAACTGGAACGTGCCGACGGTCTGCCCTCGTTGGTATAGCTCATAGGTTTTTTCGTCATCGATAGGAATTTCATCAATATCTATGAACTGGCCTGTGGTGTATTTTATATTTTCTATGGCTTCTTTGATGATGGACAGCGTTTTCAGCCCCAAGAAGTCCATTTTTATCAGCCCGGTCTCTTCTATCACCCCACCTTCATATTGTGTACAGACGATTCTGTTGCCCGTTTTCGTGCCATCATCAGCAGTTGAGACTGGCACCCAGTCGCTGATGGGGTCGCGACAGATAATGGTTCCGCAGGCATGGATACCCGTTCCGCGCACATTGCCTTCCAGCATTTTCGCGTATTTAATGGTGTTGCAGATTCTGGGGTCGTCCGACACCTCCATTTCCTTGAGCTCCCTGACCACGCTCAGCACGTTTGGCAGGTTCATTTTCAGTGTTTTTTGCGTCACCGGATCCTTGGGCATGCGCTCGGGCACCAGTTTGCACATTTGATTAGAGGTCTCAATGGGCAGGTCCTCTACCCGCGCCACGTCTTTCAGCGCCATTTTCGTCGCCATGGTACTGTATGTGATGATGTGCGCGACCTTGTCCACTCCATATTTCTGCGTCACCCAATCCAACACTTTTCCGCGCCCGTCGTCATCAAAGTCCGTATCAATATCGGGCAAGGAGATGCGGTCCGGATTCAGAAAACGCTCAAAGAGCAGGTCGTATTTCATGGGGTCAATGCGCGTAATTCCCAGACAGTAGGCCACCACGGATCCGGCGGCAGAGCCGCGCCCCGGCCCGACGATGACGTCCAATTCGTTTCGCGCCACATTGATGAAATCCTGCACAATCAAGAAATATCCCGGGAAACCCATCGTCTTCATGATGTGCAGCTCGAAATTCAGCCGCTCCTCCACTTCTTTGTCCAGCGGGTCTCCATAGAGTTTCTTAGCACCCTCGTAAGTCAATTCACGCAAATAGTCCGCCTCCAATTTGATGCGATAAAGCCGGTCAATTCCGCCCAAATGTTGGATTTTCCGATCCCCTTCATCCTTGGGCAGCGGGTTTTCGCCATTTTCATCGGAGACAAACTCTTGATAAAGCTGTTCGTCCGTATATTTGGCGCGGATTGTCTCCTCGGTCCCAAAGCTCTCTGGAATGGGGAAAAAAGGCATGATCGGTGCATGGTCAATGGAATAGATTTCAACTTTGTCGAGGACTTCGCAGGTGTTGCGCAGCGCTTGGGGCACATCAGCAAACACTTCGTTCATCTCCTCACGCGTTTTCATCCACTCTTGCTTTGTATAAAGCATCCTGTCGGTGTCCGAGACGAGCTTTCCCGTCGAGATGCACAGCAAGTGGTCGTGTGCCTCCGCATTTTCCTTGTCCACAAAATGTGAGTCATTTGAGCAAATCAACTTCACACCGTATTCTTGGGCAAGCTCCATCAACACCTTGTTCGCCTTCTGTTGCAATGGGAATGTCTCCCGATTCGCCCTAATATTAGGGTCTTTCACCTCATGACGTTGCAACTCCAAGTAATAGTCCTCACCAAAAACCCGCTTGTACCATTCAAGGGCCTCGCGCGCGGCATCCATGTTGCCGTTCAAGATATGACGCGGAACCTCGCCTGCAATACACGCCGAACAAACGACTAGCCCTTCATGATAGCGTTCAATGTCTTCGCGATCCGTCCTCGGACGCCCATAAAATCCATCGACCCACGCATTGGAAACGATTTTGACGAGATTTTTGTAGCCGACATAGTTCTTGGCAAGCAGAATGAGATGATAGCCGTGATGGTCGCCTTTTTCCTTCAACTTATCCGTCTTTTTCCGCGGCGCCACATACACCTCGCATCCTATGATGGGCTTAAACGGCTCGAGCCCCTCCGCCGCACGCCCTTTGTTGACCTTGGCGCAATGGTTGACAAAGTCTTTGACACCAAACATGTTGCCATGGTCAGTGATGGCAATGCCGCGCTGGCCATCGTCAATGGCTTTTTTCACCAAACGTTCTACACTCGACTGCCCGTCCAAGACAGAATAATAGGTGTGGACATGCAAATGTACAAAATCTTCCATGCTGAAATCATTTTATTTAGGGGTTCATGCGAATGCCTGCGAGTGAACCGAGTGAACAAAGATACAAATTTTTCATCAAAACCAACAGCTTTTTCCTGGGCAAAAAACAGTTTTTTTGCAACCCTCTGACAGCAAGCCGTTTCCACGATAAGGCAAGGTTGGAGCGCCTCAACAGAAATGAGGAGGACGACCTAACACAGGCAATCCTCCTCCCGAAAAAAAGTAATAAAATAAATAAAAAAACGGTTTTTATTCTACTATTGAACGGATTCTTGTAAAAATATTTGTCCCGCCCCGTTGATTTGGGGACGCATCAACACCTTCATGCCCCACATCCCCTGAGACCGCACCATCGCTCTCCATACCTTGCACGAGCACAGGGGCTAAAAGGCCTGAACAACGAGGGACTCTGACCCGACATAACTCTTATTTCAAGACTTTCTCATTTTACTTTACTCAACTTTTTTATTTCAGTGAAAAACTCTCGCCGCTCCTCTAAGAATTGGCGTATCTGTCATCAATTCATTACTCCATCGACTATGTTTTTACTTCCAAATTTACTACTTACAGCTAAATTGTCTTTTTTTAGTATCCCTTCCACATTCAAGACCTGTCTTAAGGTCTAAAAATGATGAAAATTCGCGCAAAGGTAATAATATTTTTGCGCATCTACAAAATACATTTTACTTTTTTTTTAAAAAAAATGTTATTTAACTGTTTTTAAAACACTTGAAGAAGGGGAATTATTCAACAAAAAATGAGTGGGACGACAAAAAAAGTGGGACGACAGGGAAGACAGGTCAAAAATCAAGGTTTTCAGGAATCACAGAAGAGTCACAGAAATCCGGCCCCGCGCGTACAGACATGCAGCACTTTATCTTGATCCACCTGCCCTGCCAAACAGGTTCATCCGTCGAGGCAAAAAGTCCAATTCGATAAAACACCTCGATTGGCTATAAATTATAGCCACAAAA
>ONQK01000111.1 GCA_900319895.1 uncultured Prevotella sp.
GAGGCTTTGATGTCTTTGATGGTGCAATATTCATTGTTGAGGTTGCCGTCGCCGCGCAGTGTCACGTTTTCGCCTTCAATCTTGACAATCCTGTGCAAGACGAAATGCTTAGGTGCAATTTCGGCAAGCACGGGGTCACCGACCGCCGGCCGGCCGGGCCTGGTGAGCAATGCCTTGTCCCTGTTGTCTTCCAGAAAAGGCCGCATGCTGAATCCTTTGAGCCTGAGGGTCACGGTGTACCCTTCATCCAGGAGCTTGATGATTTCCGGAATGAATACTTCATTGGCAAATTCCTTTTTTATCCCTTTGTTATCGTTGCGTGGCATATCTCGGCTGCATTTTGGTCTGGAAGACAGTGAAGGGTGAATATGTTGTTTTTCTCGATAATTTCTGTCACGGTATTACAGATGGCGTGGGAAATTTCTTCGTCCCACTTCATGTATGAGCACGATGGCAGCAGGCTGGCGAAGGCCTCGACGGGTTTTAATTTGTCTATACTGTTTTCAAGGGCTCTGTCTATTCGGACAATGGCGCCCAAAGTCGCTTTAATGTTCCTGTAACAGGGCGTTTTCCCGCTCCATGGCGTTCCGTATATGTAGGTTTTTCCATCAATGATCCTGATGACGGGGTTGTCGTCATTCATGAGGTCGGAGCCTTTGATGTGCTTCATCCACAGGCTGGTGTGCGTACTTTTCCCCGTACCGCTTTTTGCCGTAAAGGCATAGCCTTTGTCGTCGTGCCTGATGAGTGAGGCGTGGATCATGACTGTTTTCTGGTATGCGCTTGAAAAGGCGTATGCAATCATGATGGCGTTGTTAAGCCCGTATCGCCTGGTGTTGTAGTCGCCGTAAAGCCTGCATTTGCAAGTGGTGAATGCCTTGTTGGTCTGTAGCAGGCAGCATTCTTGTCCGTTGATGTCCTTTATCTGGTATTGGTAGCCACCGCCTTCCAGCAGGTATACGTCGGTGTTCCCGTTTCCCGTGTCAAAGTCCCTGATGTGTTCCGTATGTTGTTCGATGGGCTGTAAACCAGACTCCACGCTCAGGTGGAACAGTAAATCTCCAACCCTCTCTCTTGTCTTGAATGGTTGGAAAGAGGCGATGAACTTTTCGTTGTCTGCCCCCAACTCATCCCTGAAAGTTATTTTGATGTGATGTTCTGCGATGTTGTAATAGCAGGTATAATCCATTTTTACTTTGATGCTGGTGTAACTTGCTGCGTCTTGAATCTGAATTCGTCCTTGTTGACGGATTTGGTGGTGTATCCTTTTCGTGGAGAGTATTTTTTCTTCATTTTTTCATACTTCTTTGCCGCTTTTTTAGCCGTCTCGGCATACATGACGAGGCAGAAAAGCTGATGCTCCCCCTTGTTCTGCAAATGTTCTTGAAGCTGCTGGGTGTATGCTGAGCGCTGGTGCAGGAATTTTGTCTTCTTTTCAATTTTTGCATCGTCTATTTCATGGATGTCTGTCATGTAGACTACTGAGTCGGTAAACGACTGTGCCATCCCAAAGAGATGGACCTTGTTTTTTTGTTCTTGTGCATTGGCTGTCAGACTGCCTGCTGCCATTGAACATGCTAGAAGGATAAAGACTTTTTTTCTTAATGATTTCATGATATTGTATAATGTTGAAATATGATGCTGAAATTGGGGGGCTAGCCCAGGTACGTTTTGAGCAACTTGTTTTTCGTGTTGTTCCTCAACTTCCTGATGGCTTTTTCCTTGATCTGCCGCACCCTCTCTCTGGTCAGGCCGTATTTCGATCCGATTTCCTCGAGCGTCATTTCCTGTTGGTTGATTCCGAAGAATGCTTCAATGACGTTTCGCTCGCGTTCGTTGAGTATTTGAAGTGCTTGGTTGATCTCGCTTTTCAACGATTCTGCCACCAGGGCCTTGTCGGCCATGGGCGCATCGTTGTTCACCAGTACATCGAGCAAATTATTGTCTTCTCCCTCGCTAAAAGGAGCGTCGACAGAAATGTGTTTGCCGTTTGCCTTCATGGCTTCCTCAATCTTCTCCTCAGGCAGGTTGATTTGGTCGGCAATCTCCTCAATGTTGGGGCGGCGCTCGTTTTCCTGCTCGAACTTGTTGAGCACTTTGTTGATCTTGTTTACAGAACCGAGCTGGTTCAGCGGCAGCCTCACGAGCCGGCTTTGCTCCGCAATGGCCTGCAAGATGCTTTGTCTAATCCACCATACGGCGTATGAGATGAACTTGAAGCCTCTTGTTTCGTCAAACTTTTGTGCTGCTTTAATGAGACCAAGGTTTCCTTCGTTGATGAGGTCGGGTAGACTTAATCCTTGATTCTGATATTGTTTGGCCACTGACACGACGAATCTCAAGTTTGCCCTCGTGAGCCGGTCCAGTGCCTTCTGGTCGCCTTTGCGGATCCTTTGTGCCAGTTCCACTTCCTCGTCAATGGAAATCAACTCTTCGTGACCAATTTCTTGCAGATACTTTTCGAGTGCGGCACTTTCCCGATTAGTAATTGATTTAGTAATTTTAAGCTGTCTCATGCATATATCAGTTTAAAGTAGTATGCAAAAATAACGGATTTCTTTCAGAATACAAAATAAAAGCCCCTTTTTTTTACCAATATGAAAAAAGCACCCTGGGTAAAGGGTGCTTTTGATGGTGAAAATGCTTTAGTCTTCCAAAGGAACGGCAAAGTAGGCCTTCTTGCCTGTCGGATATATGCCTTGGATGTAGAGCACGGGCTCCTTGCTCGTAGAGGCTTCTTTGACAATCCTTTGCAGGTCGTCCAAAGTCTTGACGCTATGGTCGTTGATGCGCTGAATGATGAAACCGCGGTTGATGCCGGCGGTTTTCAGCGCGCCGTTGTTGACTTTCATGACCTCAAGGCCGTTGTTGATGTTGAGCTGCTGCTTTTGTGCATTGGAAATCTCCCTGAAATTGGCGCCGAGCACGTCCAAGTCGGCCGGCTTCACCACTTTCGTGTTGCCCTGCGCATTTTTCAGCACAACCGTCTTGCTCTTCTTCTGCTTCTTGTGCAGATAAGCGATGTTGACTTTGTCGCCAGGACGCTTGTTGGCCAGGATTTCCATCAATTCCGCCATCTTCGTGACTTTCTTTCCGTCAATGGCTGTGATGATGTCGCCTTGCTCAATGCCGGCGTTGGCAGCCGCGCCGTTCTCTTCCACTTTTGAGACATAAACTCCCTCGTTGGTGCCCAGGTCGATGTCGTTGTTGCCTTTGTCCTTCTGCTCATTGATGTAGTTCAGCACATCGCCACCCTGTATGCCTAGCACGGCGCGTTGCACGGTGCCGTATTTCTTGAGGTCGTCTACCACCTTGTTCATAATGGTGGTTGGAATGGCGAAGCCGTAGCCGATGTTGCTGCCGGTTGGCGAAGACAGCATGGCATTGATGCCAACCAGCTCGCCGCTTGTGTTCACAAGTGCGCCGCCCGAGTTGCCTTGGTTGATTGCCGCATCGGTTTGGATGAACGACTCAACGCCGTTTGCGCCCAGCGAGCGCGCTTTGGCGCTGACGATACCCGCGGTTACCGTATTGTTCAAGCCGAACGGGTTGCCCACGGCAATGACCCATTCGCCGACTTTCAGCTTGTCGGAGTCGCCGACAGGGAGCGTCGGAAGGTCTTTGCCGTCGACCTTGATGAGCGCCAGGTCGCTGGTCTCGTCAGTACCGATGATTCTTGCCGAGAACTCTCTGTTGTCGTTCAGGGTGACAGTCAGCTCGTCTGCCCCTGCAACGACGTGGTTATTGGTAACAATGTATCCGTCTTTTGAGATGATGACACCAGATCCGGTTGCTGTGCGGCGCGGTGTTTGTATTTGCCTTTTTTGTGTGCCGCCTTGCCCGGGACGCCCGAAGAAACCGAAGGGGTCGCTAAAAAAGTCGCTGAACGGGTCGCTTTGCACGTCAACTGTCTGGACCTTGCTGTTTTGCACGAATTTAATGTGTACAACGGCTGGAAGCGCCTTGTCCGCGGCATAGGTCAGGTCGACGGGTTGGCCAACGGTGACGGCAGCCGATACTGCATTTGCTTCTTTACAGGCAGCTGTTGAAAAGGCAATGCCAACGATGTATACAGCAGCCAAAAAATACTTTGAATACTTTTTCATGTTCTTCTGTTTTTTGTTATACAGTTAATTTCTAAATTGGTTGTCGTTTGTTCGTTTGTTTGTCATGCAAATTTAGAAGCATTTTTTCTAAAACTGACATTTTGACGGAATATTTGTCCTCTTTTAACACAAAAATCCTCATAATTAACGGCTCTTAAAACGTTTTATTGTGGATTTACATTTTCTTTTTCTCTGGTGCAGTCTTGAAGCTCTTGCATAAGAGCATTAATAAAATAAGGTGTTTGATGGGCTCGTCCGCGGAAAAATGTACAACGCCGATGTCACTTTTTTGGGGAAAAAGTTGGAATATCTCAAAAAAATAGCATATCTTTGCAAAAGCTTTAGGTCGAAAACGACCGTTGCAGAAACAAAAAATACTAATCCTTTAAAAAACGAAAGATTTATGAAAAAACTCAGATTTACAGCATTGGTGCTCGGCGCGACCATGCTATTCAGCTGTCAGACAAAGCAAGGCACAGGAACGTTAATCGGTACTGGTGGCGGCGCGGTGCTCGGAGGTATTATCGGCAACATCATCGGTAAAGACACCAAGTCAACTGCCATCGGATCGGCCATCGGTGCTGTTGTGGGTGCCGGCGCAGGTACTTTGATAGGGCGCCACATGGACAAGGTGGCGGCCGAGGCATCTTCTCAGGTCGAGAATGCGAAAGTTGAGCAAGTGACAGACGCAAATGGCCTGGCTGCGGTGAAGTTGACCTTTGACTCGGGCATTTTGTTCAAGACGAACAAGGCCGACTTGAACGCATCTTCGAAAAATGAATTGGCAAAATTCTCGAAAGTGCTTAAAAACAATGACGACTGTTTGGTTGACATCCACGGATATACCGACTCTACCGGTAGCGATGCCATCAACCAGCCGCTGTCTTACAATCGTGCACAGTCGGTGGCAAACTATTTGGTGTCATGCGGTGTGTCCACTTCACAGTTCAAAAACGTGACGGGCCTGGGCTCAAGCAACCCCGTGGCAGACAACGCAACGGCCTCTGGCCGTCAGCTGAACCGCCGTGTGGAGGTCTTTCTCTATGCAGGTCCTGAAATGATCGAGGCGGCAAACAAAGGTACATTGAAATAATTTTTTAATTAAAAAAGTAGCAAAAGGGCAGATGACACGTTGTCTGCCCTTTTTTGGGTATGAAGATTTTGCGGAAAATACGTTTTTGGCTTCGGGCGATGCTTGTCTTTTTCTTCGCCTCAACCATTTTGGCAGTGGTGGCATACCGTTTCATCCCGGTCTATGCGACACCACTGATGTTCATGCGTAGCCTCGAGAATATCGGAGGCCCGAACAAAGTCCTCTGGCACCACACCTGGGTGCCGCTTGCCGACATCTCCAAGCACTTGCCCGTTGCTGTGATGGCAAGTGAGGACCAGCGTTTCCTGTTGCATCATGGCTTCGACTATGACGCTATCCAGAAAGCCGCCAAATATAATCGGAAGAGCTCAAAAAAGCGCGGTGCCAGCACCATCTCCCAACAGACAGCGAAAAACGTGTTTCTTTGGCAAGGGCGTTCATGGCTCAGAAAAGGGCTGGAAGCCTATTTCACGGTTTTGATAGAGCTGATTTGGAGCAAGCAGCGTATCATGGAGGTCTACCTCAATTCCATTGAGATGGGCGACGGCATTTATGGTGTCGAGGCTGTGGCAGCCCGTCATTTCAACAAGAAAGCATCAGAGCTCACGCGTGCGGAGTGCGCCCTGATAGCGGCCACGCTGCCCAACCCGAGGCTCTACAGCTCAAAAGAACCCTCGGACTACATAAATTCGCGCTGCCGGCAAATAGAGCGGCAGATGAAGTTCATCCCTTCTTTTCCAAAAGAGGGCGAGGAGTTCGACCCAAAGACGGCTTCCGGAGGCATTTATCGGCGAAAGCGGCAATGAGACACCAAAGAAATTGAATAATCATCTTGTTTTCCAGAATATTTTAGTAACTTTGTGCTCGGAAATTGTTTGGTGAGACTTGTAATGCGTTGATAAATAGCGTTTTATGCGTCTTTTGAATCATCTGTGTCATCATTGGAATTTGTAGCGCTTACGAAAACATGACTTCAGAAATTTTATCACAATTGAACGAGCAGCAGCGCGAGGCGGTTGAATACATTGGCGGCCCTTCGCTAGTGATTGCCGGCGCAGGGTCGGGCAAGACCCGCGTGCTGACTCACAAGATAGCCTATCTGCTTCAAGGCAAAGAATTGGATTTGGAGCCATGGAACATCCTTGCTTTGACCTTTACCAATAAGGCGGCGGCAGAGATGAGGGAGCGCGTAGCCGGGCTGGTGGGCGAGGAGCGTGCCCAATACCTCTATATGGGGACTTTCCATAGTGTTTTTGCCCGGATCTTGCGCAAGGAGGCACCTCGGTTGGCCTATCGGTCAAACTACACGATTTATGATGATTCCGACTCTCGTTCTTTGATCAAATCCATCGTCAAAGAGATGGGGCTGAACGACAAGCAGTACAAGCCCTCTTCGGTTTTGAGCAGGATTTCGATGGCAAAAAACCACTTGCTGCTCCCTAAAAAATACCTCGCCTCCGCTGCTGCCCGACAACGCGATGAGGATGCGAAAATGCCCGAATTTTCAAGAATCTATGAGACTTATTGCGAGCGGTGTAAGGCGGCAAACGCGATGGATTTTGATGATTTGCTGGTCAATACCTGGCTCTTGTTCGAGGAGCACGAGGATGTCTTGGAGAAATATGCCAAGCAGTTCCGATATATTTTGGTTGATGAGTACCAGGACACCAATACGGTGCAGGACAAGATCCTCTGGTTGTTGGTGAGTCGGCAAGATGTGCCCCGCTTGTGTGCCGTTGGCGACGATGCGCAAAGCATTTACGGCTTTCGTGGGGCAAAAATTGACAATATCTTGAATTTCCAGAAAAATTATCCCGAACCGGTTTTATTTTTGATTCGGAACTACCGCAGCACCAAGCCAATCATAGAAGCTGCGGAGAGTTTGTTGAAGCACAATCGGGAGCAAGTGAAGGGCAGGGAAGACATTGACACCCAAAAAAACCAGGAGGGCGAGAAATTGCAAGTCCGCTCGGCTTACAGCGACCGCGAGGAGGCGATGATTGTGTGCAAGGAGATTCGGAGAAGACGCTTGAGCGGCAATATGGGCTACGGCGACTTCGCGGTTCTTTATCGCACCAACTCCCAGAGCCGTTCTTTTGAGGAGGCATTCAGGAAAGAAGGCATTCCCTATAAAATATACGGCGGCATGAGTTTTTATGACCGCAAGGAGGTGAAAGACGTGATTGCCTATTTGCGCCTGGTGGTCAATCCCGACGACGAGGAGGCCCTGAAGCGCATCATCAACTATCCCGCGCGCGGCATCGGCAACACCACTTTGCAGAAAATTGGTGACTTGGCCTTGCAGCATCATGTCAGTTGGTGGGAAGTCATCTCGGACGTAGGCAAGTTCGGCTTGAACGTGAATAGAAGCACGCTGGCCAGGATTGAGGCCTTCAGGGCGTTAATTGACCGCTTTTTGCAGCAGAGTCGCCAGGTTGATGTCTACGAGTTGGGCGAATTAATTGTCAAGGACAGCGGTATTTGGGCTGAATTTGCTAATTCCACGGACATTGAGGACAAGGCGCGGCAAGAAAACATCGGCGAGTTGTTGAGTGCCATGCACGACTTCGCCGACTCCAAGCGCGAAGAAGGTGAGGAAGGGGCTGCCACGTTGGAGATGTTTCTTCAAGAGGTCTCCCTGGCATCCGATGTCGATGGTTACGACGATGCCGAGGATTTTGTGCGGCTGATGACTATTCACAGCGCCAAAGGCTTGGAATTTCCTGCTGTTTTTGTGGTGGGCATGGAAGAAAACCTCTTTCCAAGCCCCATGAGCGTGTTCTCAAGTCGCGAATTGGAGGAGGAGCGGCGGCTGTTGTACGTCGCCATCACGCGTGCAGAGAAGTTTTGCTATCTCACTTATGCCAAGAGCCGCTATCGTTATGGACAAGTAGAGGTCAATGAGCCCAGCCGCTTCTTGAGAGACATTGACCCGAGGTATTTGGATTGCGACGACAAGTCCATTCTCTCGCTTTCCGCGCGTGCGGCAGCCATTCATCAGCCTGCGGCGCGCCCAGTGCCTTCACGTCATTTGGGCAGTGGCTTTGAGGTGCAGAAATTGAGGGCAAGCGTCTTGGAGCGGGGCAGTGGCAGGTTCAGCCGTGTGGACATGGCGCGGCGCGGCGCGGCGGCGTCACAGGTCACGCTCGTGACTGAGGGGCAGACAATTGAGCACGAGCGTTTTGGCGTTGGCCAGGTGATTTCTGTTGAGGGAGTCGGAGAAAACACCAAGGCTACCGTAGCCTTTAAAAATGTTGGTACCAAGCAATTGCTGGTCAAGTTTGCCCGTTTCAAGATTATTGATTGAATTGTCGTAGCGCGGATATGAGTTCTGTGTTTTCGCTCTTGGAGCCAACGGTGATGCGCAGGCAGTTTTCGCAGTTGAACGCATGGCTTTGGTTGCTCACGGCAATGTTTTTGCCGATGAGATAGGCATGGAGCGAATCGGCATCCTTGAATTGTGCCAGGATGAAGTTGGCATCTGAGTGAAAAATCCGCTGGCAAGGGGACAGTAGGCGGATGGCGTCGGTCATGCGCTCCTTTTCTATCAGGAGATTTTTGATCCACGTTTCCACTTCAAACGGTTTGTTGAGCATTTCCAATATTTTTTCCTGCATAAACGTATTGGTGCCGCCGGTTTTTGCCAGCCGTAGCACTTCGATGATCTCGGATGATGCAATGACAATGGCGGTGTTGATGGCAGCACATGCCCAGGCGTAGTTCATGCTGTTGAGAACCACCAAGTTCGCGTGTCTCTTGACCTCGTGCCTGAATTTTCGTGCCAAAGTGAAGTCAGCAAAAGATTCGTCGATGACGACAATGCCCTCAAATTGTTGCAGTATTCGTTCCGTCTCATTGGCATCGAGCAAGTTTCCCGTCGGATTGTTTGGGGAGCATAGTAGGATGATCTTTGTGCGGTCGTCGCAGCGCGCCAAGATCCGTTCTGCCGTGATGTCGAAGCGGTTGTCGAGGTCTACTTCCCTGAATTCAACGTCGTTAAGTAGCGCACAACTCTTGTAGAAGTCAGCTGTAGGACGAATGGAAACGATGTTGTCGGCCTGTGGCTCTGCAAAGCATCTGAAAATCGTGTCAATGGCTGCGGCTTCTCCGTTTGTGATGAGTATATTTTCCGGATCTGTGCCTTTGAGTTTTGCCATTTTTTCCTTTATCAGCGTTTCTGAAGCGTCTGGGAAACGATTGAACGGCTTGTTGTAGGGGCTCTCGTTGGCGTCAAGTTTCGTGTTTTGTTGATGCTCAGCGTGTTGTTCCTGTCCCGGGAAATGCGTCATTAGCCGCAGGATATTGGCTCTGACCAGTTGTTCAATTCGTTTTGCCATGTCTTGAAAATAGGAAAATGGTATGTTTTGACCTGAAATTTTAGTGCAAAAATACGGATTTGAGGCTTAAATTGCAAGAAATATCGTATTTTTGTGTCATAATTTGGTTTTTGCATGAAAAGAATGTCGAAATATTTCATCATTCTCGTCCTTTTGGGACTGTTTGGGGCATGTCATTCGCAGCAGGATGGGAAAAGTTCGCCCTGGAGCATTGCTGGTGCGGATACGGCTTCGGCAAGCCGTCAATTTTCTTTTGACGA